>JAYXXU010000319.1:0-13599 GCA_036019135.1 Pseudomonadota bacterium
TTCAATTACAGTCCTATGTGACTCTATGAGCAGCTTTTTTTGTAGATCAGGTTTGCTAATGTACCCTTTTCTCACCAAACCACCAAACGCTTCCTCCAAAAACGAAGAGCCAGCCATTGTGACGCCGTGAAAGTCGATCACTAATTTTGGCTTGTCGAATTTTTTTAGATGTGTAATAGCGTTTTTAAGCAAGCCCTCTCTAAATGCCTCTCCACTGTAGTCGCCATCCGTAATGAATCTGCCCGCAGGTCTTGGATAGAAGTCATTTGCTACGTTTATGATTACTTGGTTGCTCATGTTGCTGGCTCCTCTACACGACTTGAAAGTTGCTCATCCATTTTCAACTTCTTAAGTGGAATGGTCCAAGAAACGATTGTACCTGAAATTGGTTTGGCGAAAGAGTGCTTTTTGCCGTCAGAACTAGTATTTTTGCCCGTCCTCCAGCTGCCAGCTCGGCTCATGACGCTAAGGCTGGCTTCAGGCTCTTCTCTACAGACTTCTATTATATTATCAAATCCTTTGCCTCTATACGGCTGATGTGTTGCACTTCTGCGCCAAGTAGTTGCAATTTCAATCAGATCTGAATCACTAGGCTTTTGTAGGCTTGTTAAGAGATGGGCGATCTTGGTTCTTAACTTAACTGGTGCTGTGACAGGTATAGATTTTCCTAAGTCAGAAATTACCAAATGAAACTTGTCACCATCAAAAGATAAGAACAATACCCAATCTTTGTATACGCTATTTTGATCATATGCGTGATTAACTACGTTGGTAACAGCCTCACTAATTGCTTCATTCAATACAAAAAAAAGTTCTGAGTTTTCACTTCCAACCGCTTTTTTGATGGAGTTTTCTATTTCTATATATTCTTCGTGGAAGTTGGTTTTGCTTCCATGAAGAATATGCCATCTTTCAACTCTACTATGATTTTTTCTGCAACATGGCATGTTGAGTCGCGAGCTTATACCTAGCTTCGTTAGCATTGCTCGGACAATGATATCCTCAGAAGGCCTCCCTAAGATCTTGAGTGACTGCATTTTTCTTAAGTGGCTGTATAGATATATGGTCCCATTAGGAAATAAAGTTTTGGTTTTGTAGAAGTCTAGATAGCATATAGACTTTTTCTTGTGACATTTTTTCATGTAGTCAATAATTTTTAGGAGGTCATTTCTATATGGATCTGCTGCAACGGATACAAATTCACCAATGCGCAGGCCATGAAAGGCTTCGCCTTTATTTTTGTCACGGATGTTTGATTTTCTGGTTTTTGCGTCAATTAGAGACTGCCTCTCAATCTTTTTTTTATCAGGTCTTTTCATTGGAGTCTCTCCTGCTTTTTCGATGAGTGATTTATAGATGAGCGGATGAAGCAGAGGTTTTATTATCTGCAAAGCGACTCACAAGGCACACCATCTTTATCTCGATCCAAACGATTAACTCCACACTTTAGCGCTCTTCTTGCTTCTGAACATACCCTAGCTTGTGCGCATGTTCGAGGCAGATTGGTGCAGTTTGACTGAGTCTGTGGAGAGGGCGTCGTACCTTTTGTAGCGGACTTTTGTTGACTGCTGCTAGCAGCACCAGTATCAAAAGGATTTTCTGCTGTTTGATTAGCCTGTGCAGCAATAAATGGCATGCAGGCGAGTAGAGCAAAAACATACTTCATAGACATCCTGTCCGCGAATTTTAGTGAACGGATACTGCCGACTCAATCTTGCTGCGTCAACGAGATTTAAACCAATCTAGACATCCTGATACAAAATAGACACTTGTTTCGATCCCCATCTCAGCCCAGCCGCCGTCTGTATCTTCACATTGGCCAGCATCAGTAAGCTGGTTTCCCTCGGCATACATCCAGCCATTGTACTGTTCAGTGCCCCATTCATAAGGCGTAAGGTTGCGTGTCTCATATGCCAAGTAGCCGATGTAGCCAGCCAATGCGATAACGCACAAGGCGATAATGGTCACAGCTTGGCGCATTGTTAGCATCATTGTTGTTGTCCTGTTTTCAGTGTATCGAGATAGTCTGCCCACCATTGCAGCATCTGTCGCCGATCTTGTAAGTAGTCGGCATGGTTGTAGCTGCGTCTCACCGCATTGCCTTCAACGTGTGCTAACTGCTTTTCAATCCAGTCGGACGAAAAGCCATTGGCGTTAAGTATGGTTGATGCTGTAGCTCTAAAGTCATGCCCTGTTATGTCCTCACACCCCATGTATACCAACGCTTGATTGATCGTCGTCACACTGAGTTCACGGGTTCGGTGCTGTGGTGAGTTGAACACAAACTCATCGTTTTCTCTAAATTCCTTTCGCCTGGCAAGTATCTCGATTGCCTGTTTTGATAAGGGTACAAAATGCGGTTTGCGTTTTTTCATGATTTCAGCAGGTATAATCCAAAGCGCCTGATCAAAATCAATATCCGCCCACTTCGCCAATCTGGCTTCTTTTGTCCTAACCATCGTCAGCAGCATAAAGGCCAGTGCGTCGCGCACAGACCTCCCTTGATAGCCATCGATGCGATATAGCAGACCCTTTAGCTCTTGCGTCGATAGTGCGCGTGCATGATTGGTCTGTGGGCGCTGAATGACACGGCGCACGGCATAAGTCGGATCTGTGGTGGCTTGTAGTCGCACAATCGCATACTGAAATACGCCGCTGATCACCCGCTTTGACACCATGGCAGCAGCTTCACCAGTCCCGCTTGAGTTATTTTTTCTAACCCTTGCTATCGTGCTTTCGATGACTTTGAGTGCGTCTGCCGATGTGATTTCATCAAGCGACTTATGGCCAATCAGCGGCAGCACATCATTTTTCAATGTCGCCCTAGTCTGCTTGATGTAGCTTTCACTTTTGTTGGCCAGCGTGTCAGTAATCCAGCGCTCAGCTACAGCGGCAAAAGTATTGTCAGTCTGTGCCAAGCGCTTTTGCTTCGACTTGGCTCGTTCTTCTACAGGGTTTATACCATCCTTTACTTGCTGCCTAGCAACCTGATGACGCTGGCGAGCATCTGCAAGCGACACGGCGGGGTAGTCGCCAATCGTGAATGTTTTTTCTTTGCCGTCGAATCTGTACCTGTACCGCCATACCTTAACGCCATTCGGCTTGATCTCAATAAACAGCCCATTCGAGTCAGTCAGCTTATATGGCCGCTCTTTAGGCTTAGAGAGTTTGATTTTTGTCTCGTTGAGCATTTGAGGGTATGGCCTGTGAGGGTATGTTTTGAATACTCGCAATCATACCCGCTTTTGTGTGAGACGGCATGAGACAACATGAAACAACATGAGACAGTAAGGTCTAGGTTTAATGTGATATGTTTGCTTTTGTGAGACGGTATGAGACAGCATGAAACAAAGATGAATATTTTAATCAGTAACGATGATGGCGTAATGGCGCCAGGCATTATCGCGCTCTACAACGCGCTCAAATCGCTGGGTCATGTCACCGTGGTTGCACCTGATGCAGAGCGCAGTGGGTTTTCTAGTGCATTGACGTTAGATCGGCCGTTGCGCCCTGTTCAGCTTCCAAATGGTTTTTGGTCAGTCAATGGCACGCCTGCGGATTGTGTGTATTTGGCGATGAATGGATTGTTTCAGCAATCCTTCGATCTGGTGGTCAGTGGGATTAACAGCGGGGCCAATCTGGGTGATGACGTGCTGTACTCGGGCACAGTCGGTGCAGCGTTTGAGGGGCGCTTGATGCATACGCCAGCGCTTGCCGTATCGCTGGTTGGCAAAGATGTGCGTCGCTATGACTCTGCTGAACAATATGCAGTGGCCGCGCAGTGGGTACATGATTTTGTGAAGAACGGTATCCCAGCCTTGCCCTCACGGCATATATACAATATCAATATCCCTGATCTGCCTTGTCTTGATATTGTGCGTGTGACGCGGATGGGCACGCGAGTCCAACCACTCCCGATCATGCCTGCCACGGATCCACGGGGTCGGCAGGTATATTGGATTGGGTTGGCAGGGGAGGCGGCTGTACATGAGACACCCGTGCCGATAGAGATCATGACTGATTTTGAAGCACTGGCCGCAGGCTGTGTCAGTATTACTCCCATCCAGATGGATGCGACCAGCTACGCGGTGTTGCAAGATGTTGAGGATGCATTGTCGAGCCAGTGAGGCTGTGGCGCTTTAGGCATTGTTTTTTTGGATTGGCCGTAGGAAGGTGTAATGAAAATTGATGTATATACAACTGGATTAGATCAAAGAAGCATATTTTTTAAGGGTTGTTCCCCTTCTGTCATATTGAAAGCAGCTTGTTTAGCTGGTTTATTAGTAGGCATGACGGGTTGTGCCTCACGTCCAACCGTCGTCGTACCTGCAGCGAATGAACGACTTATTCAGATTCCTGAGTTTTATACAGTCAAGCGTGGCGATACATTGAGCGCGATTGCGCTGCGATACCGGTTAGATTATCGTGATATTGGACGTATCAATAACCTTGATCGCAATTATACGATTTATACAGGACAGCAAATTCGGTTGCGTGGTCGACGCGATAAGGCTCAAGTGGTGGTCAGAACTCCGCCATCGGTCGCCCCACAACCTAGAATCCAAACACAAACATTGCCGAAGCCCACCGTTCGCCCTCAACCAACGGTGGTGAGTCCGCCATCTGTCACAGCGCCACGGCAATCAACAGCACAGGGCTTAGTATGGCAATGGCCAACTAGTAACCCAATTTTGCAAGAGTTTAATGCATCTCAGCAGATCAAAGGTACTCGGTTCGATGGTCTTTTGGGTGACCCCGTATTGGCTGCCGCAGCGGGTGAAGTGGTCTATGCCAGTGATGGCCTGACAGAGTATGGCAATTTGGTGCTGATTAGACATGCAAATGGTTATATTACCGCGTATGCTCACAACCAGCGTTTGCTGGTGCAAGAAGGTCAGAGAGTGACCATTGGGCAACCAGTTGCTGAAATGGGGCGTTCAGGTACAACGCGGATTATGTTAGAATTTCAGGTTCGCAAGGATGGTAAACCGATTAATCCGAAGCAAGTCCTGCCCCGTCGATAACGTCTGGGAATTTTTCTCAATCTGAGAAACAACACAACAAGGATGTCCGTTGTATGTTAGACAATTTAAGAAGCATGGCCGTGTTTGCCAGTGTCGTTGAGCGTGGCTCATTCAGTGCTGCTGCGCGTGATTTGGGGATCACGACCAGTGCGGTCAGTCAGCAAGTTCGCTCACTTGAGCAGGATATGGGGGTTGTCCTACTGCATCGTTCAACGCGCAAGTTGAGTTTGACTGAGGCGGGACATGCATTTTTTCAAAGCTGCCAAGAAATGGTAGAAGCAGCCCAGCGTGGCCGAATTCGTATTAATGAATTGCGTGACGAGTTGATTGGTGAGTTGCGTATTGCGACGACACCAGAGCTGGGTGCAAGCCATATTGTGCCTGCATTGTCGAGTTGGATGGCAGCACACCCTGCATTACATGTACATTTTGAGGCAGACAATCGCTATATCGATTTGATTGATGAACGGATTGATATTGCGATTCGGATGAGTCTCAGCTTAGCTGATTCGAGTTTGATTGCTCGTCCAATGGTGCGTGTGGATCAGGTGTTATGTGCATCGCCAGCTTATTTACGACAATTCCCCGCATTGCATCATCCTAGTGAGTTGTCGCAGCATCATTTGATCGCAATCAGTTTGATCAAGGATGCACAAGATTTTGTATTTAAAAATGCCAAGACATCCGAAAAAGCCTCTGTGCATATTCCTTCGCGGCTGAATACCAATAATGTGTTTTTGATGAAGTCCCTATGTTTGGGTGGGCATGGTTTGGCGCGCTTGCTCTATCTTGACGTACAAAAAGAGTTGGCGCGTGGTGAGTTAGTCGAAGTGTTGCCGTGCTGGCAGTTACCCGACTATACCCTGTATGCATTGACTCTACGTCGTGAGCAGCAGCCTCTAAAAATCGTTCGTTGCTTAGAAGCACTGGCACACTATTTTGGTCAGTTGCCTGGTGGTCGTGCTGTTCAGGATGCCAGCTAACCACTGATGAGGGGGTTTGGAGTAGTAAAAAGGTCTGTTAGTGAGCTGCTAACAGGCCTTTTTTAGGCATCTGGATGTGTTTAGCGATGCTTGTTACGAGCATGATAGCTGACATGCTGACCATGGTTGCGCTTTTTGGCGTGGCTTTTATTAGCTTTTTCGTGCCTATGATAGTAATGGCGTTGACGTTCTAAGCGACGTTGTTCGGCTGCGCGGAGTTGTCTTTCATGTTCACGATCAACTGCAATCTTGCTCCCTAATGCAGCGCCACTTGCACCCCCAACCGCTGCACCAATGTGCCCGCCATAAGCGGTATTGGTACTGTTGCCGATACTATAACCTGCGCTACCACCGAGTAGCCCTCCAATCGCGGCGGCTTGGCGCTGGTCTTTACTATTGCTTGCGACAGCCCCACCTGCACCAGCGCCGATACCTGCACCGATCATTGCACCTGTTTGTCCCCCTACGTGCTGGCCAATCGCTGCGCCAATCACACCACCCAATGCACCCGCAGCAGTGGTGCGTTCTGTGCTACCTGCATGAGTGGATGGCGTCATGGTCAAGCTTAGGGCTAAAACACCAGCGAACCATGCTGAGTGTGATGTGGGTTTAGATTGTGTGTTCTGAGTCAGACGGTTCATCAGAGTTCTCCAAAAATAAGGTACATCCAGCACCGATGTCTGCACTGTAGCCGATGAGTCCGCAGCAAATGTGTGGTGAATATGGGGAACTGGGTGTTTTGAATTTATTGTGTAAACGCCAGTATTTTTAGATATACGGTGGTTTTCGTGGTGTATTCTGTGTTTTTGGTCGGGTGTTGTCGCCATTTGATGGGATGTTGACAGTATATAGCGGTGTAAGATTAATACTGCTTGATCGGGTTTGCGTGTCTATTGGCTTGGTGGCACACTAGCACCCCGTTGTGAATACTGCGCTTCTGGTGGGTGTTCACGTCTGTATTGGTACTGGAAAAACTACATCATGAAAGCCTCGTTGCGCCTGCGTCTTGATCAATTGTCCGATCGTTTTGAAGAGTTGACGGCATTGCTGTCGGATATAGAGGTCATCAACGATAATAAGCGCTTTCGTTCGTTATCGCGTGAACGTAGCGATCTGGAAGAAATCGTACAGGTCTGGCAATTGTATCGCCAAGCAGAAGCTGATTTGGCGACCGCAGAAGACATGCGCGCTGATCCTGAGTTTAGAGAGATGGCTGATGAGGAGGCTGCTGAGGCACGGCAAACCATTGATCAGTTAGAGGGTCGGCTCAATATTTTGATGATTCCTAAAGATCCCAATGACCGCAATGCAGCGTTTTTGGAGATTAGAGCAGGGACGGGTGGTGATGAAGCTGCAATTTTTGCAGGTGATCTGTTTCGCATGTATTCACGTTACGCCGAAAAATCAGGCTGGCAAGTAGAAGTGCTGTCTGAAAATGCAGGAGAGCATGGTGGCTATAAAGAAATTATCAGTCGTGTGATCGGTGATGGGGTCTATGGCCGTTTGAAGTTTGAATCAGGTGCGCATCGGGTACAACGTGTGCCAGAAACAGAAGCGCAAGGGCGGATTCATACCTCAGCCTGCACCGTGGCGATCATGCCAGAGGCAGACGAGGATGTTCCCGTTGAAATCAATGCTGCTGATTTGCGGGTCGATACGTTCCGTGCCAGTGGTGCGGGTGGCCAGCATATTAACAAAACAGACTCAGCAATTCGCATCACGCATATTCCGACAGGCACTGTGGTGGAGTGTCAACAAGAGCGGAGCCAGCATGCTAACCGTGATAAGGCCATGCGTATGTTGGTTTCCCGCATTGAGCAGACCAAGCGAGACAAACAAAATGCCGAAACCGCCAGCATGCGGCGCGATTTGGTGGGTTCAGGTGATCGCTCCGAACGCATTCGTACCTATAATTTTCCACAAGGGCGTATGACTGATCACCGAATCAACCTGACGCTATACAAGCTAGATGCAATCATGCAGGGCGATTTGGCAGAATTGTTGGATAGCTTGCATCGAGAGTATCAAGCTGATCAGTTGGCGCAATTGGCACAAGACAATGGCGGCTGACACTGAGCTATCGATTCAGACTGCCTTGGCCTGTCTTGATCGGACGGAGGGAATCACTCGGCAAGAGGTCGAGCAACTATTGTGTCAGGTATTGGCACAACCCTTAAGCTATTTAAGAACGTGGCCAGAGCGTGCGCTGACATCCCAGCAGGCATTGGCTTTTCAGGCTGGCCTTGCACGGCTCATACGGGGCGAACCTTTGGCCTATATCTTGGGTGAGCAGGCGTTTTGGACATTGCGGCTGAACGTTACGCCTGACACCTTGATTCCGCGACCAGATACTGAGTGTCTGGTCGAAGCGGCGTTGTCCAAGATGTCTGCTACGGTGGGTCGGGTACTTGATCTGGGCACAGGGAGTGGTGCGATTGCGTTGGCTTTGGCCAGTGAGCGGCAGCATTGGCAGGTGGTGGCAACGGATTTATCCGCTGCTGCTTTAAGTGTTGCGGCATCAAATGCACTAAAAAATAGCCTAAGCAATTGCGAGTTTAGACAGGGTGCTTGGTTTGGTGCGCTGCAAGGCAAAGAACAGTTTGACGTTATTGTTAGTAACCCACCATATATTGATCCGAATGATCAACATTTGGTTCATCTTAGCCATGAACCAATCAGTGCTTTGACTGCGCCAGAGCAAGGTCTCGCGGATTTGCGGCAGATCATCCATGGCGCAGCCGCGTATTTATTCGATCAGGGCTGGCTATTGGTAGAGCATGGCTATGATCAAGGTGCAGCGGTGCGGGCATTGTTTGAGCAAACGCGGTGGCAACAGATTGAGACTTTGCGCGACTATGGTGGTAATGAGCGGGTGACGTTAGGACAATATTGCGTGACTCGTTCGCGCAGCCAGCCATAAAACAGCCCCCATGCAGACTTGCCACATGAAGGCGTAATGTTGACATTGACGCTATTAGCCTTTCAGGTTGCCACCATGCAAACCGCATTCTTTGTGCGTGGCTTCTTCCCACCACCAGCGCCCCTCACGTTCATGTTGGTTCGGCAATACAGGTTTGGTGCAAGGCTCGCAGCCAATCGAAATAAAACCGCGTTCATGCAGCGCGTTATATGGCACTTCCATCATCCGAATATAGCTCCACACCTCAGCGCTGCTCCAGTTGGCGAGCGGATTGTATTTGACGAGCTGCTTGCCTTCGCCAGAAAAACCAACATCAGTTTGAACCAATGGCACATCCGTACGAGTCGGGCTTTGATCTTTGCGTTGACCTGTGACCCAACCGTCTAATGTGGCGAGTTTTTGACGTAGCGGTTGGACTTTGCGAATGCCACAGCATTCTTTATGGTCATCGGTATAAAAGCTAAACATGCCTTTTTCGGTGACCAAGGCTTGTACCGCTTGGGCATCGGGGAAACAAAACTCAATGTTCAATTGATAGTGTTTGCGAACGGCTTCAAAAAATTGATACGTTTCAGGGTGTAAGCGGCCTGTATCTAGGCTAAAGACCCGAAAAGGTAGGCGTAGACTGGCAGCCATATCAATCAGTACTACGTCTTCTGCACCGCTAAATGAAATCGCCACGTCATGGCCTTGACTAAAGGCGTGTTTGAGGATGGCGGAGGGCTGGTCTGCACTGTCAAGCTGGCCGAACTGTTGGGCAAGCGCATCAATCGGGTCGATGCTGGAAATCAAGGTCATGGGTGCATTCCTCGCGGTCGCTGGGTTGCGAATTGTCGTGTCTGATCGTGAGAGGATTGTAATCAAAAAGCAGGTGTTCAGTAAAACGTAGATATGTGCGCTTTGCAGCGAGTATCAGTCTTGCTGTATGCCACATGATGTAGGGATGAAACCTCAACGGACTCTGGGTCAGAGACTCGACCTTTTGAATAAAGCACGCTACAGTGCAGCGCACAAGTGATGGTTGATCTGAGTAGTCAGCGACCACGATTAATTTTTGATGAGGCGATACGCCGCAAGGAGTAAGTATGGAACTGGTTTGTCTTGATCTAGAAGGCGTGCTTGTCCCTGAGATTTGGATCAATGTGGCCAAAAAAACGGGCATTCAAGCGCTAGAAGCAACCACCCGTGACATTCCAGATTATGACGTGCTGATGACCCAACGGCTGAACATCTTGCGTGAGCATGGTTTGGGTATGGCCGATATTCAGGCGGTGATTGCTGAAATGGGGCCGATTGAAGGGGCTAAAGAGTTTGTTGAGTGGGTGCGGACACATTTTCAACTGATCATTCTGTCTGATACTTTCTATGAGTTTGCTCATCCGTTGATGCAACAATTGGGCTGGCCAACGATTTTTTGCCATCGTTTGGAAGTCGGTACCGATGGTATGATTACGGATTATAAATTGCGTCAGCCTGACCAAAAGCGTCAAGCCGTCAAGGCATTGCATGGCTTGAATTATCGCGTGATCGCGGCAGGGGATTCGTATAACGATACTACGATGCTGGGTGAGGCCGATCATGGGTTTTTGTTTGATGCACCTGATAATGTGATTGCCGAGTTTCCACAGTTTCCGTCGATTCGGGGCTATGCAGCCTTAAAAGAAGCAATTCGTGCGGTATCGCAGCGCGATATTCCTGCTTGATAGCAGATCTATCCATCACAGATTTAAAGCACAAAAAAGGGCAACCAGATAGTCGCCCTTTTTATTGATCACTTTCAGTTCAAGCGGTGTGCGATATTAGAACGTATAGTTCAACTGTGCCCCGACCAGATGTGCGGTGTTTTTAAAGGTAGCATTGTAGGTGTTTGGCGCTGCAATCGCGTTGCCATTAGGTAGTTGATTTGGACGACTTGCGGTGACAAGTGTCTTTTTCTCATCTGCATAGGCGTACATCAGATCAACACTCATGTTGTCATTGATGTTGTAACCCGCCCCGATTGAAAACAGGTGGCGTTTACCTGTGGGTAGGCGAACGGAAGTATGCACATCTGATACAGAGTCATCCCGTGCAACCCCTGCCCGCAGTACCAAGTCAGGTGAAAACTGGTGGCTCACACCCAGCGCAAAGATATTGGTATCTTGATAGCCCAGTTTTTCTGCGGGTGGATTGGCAAAACCATCGGCGGCAATGAGTGCTGCCGCACCAAGAGGCTGCGCCACTTCGGCTGTGACCTTATCGGTGACGGCTTGAGTAACTGCCGCAATTTGAGCAGGTGTTGGGTTTTGAATTTGCTGTAGCTGTGCTGCCACTTGTTGTTGGATAACAGAGCCCACCAGTGCGGGGATACCTGCACTATACTGCTGTTGCAATTGAGCAGCATTTAGATCGGTTTTAACTTGAATCGTATCCAGCTTTTTCCACATGGTGCGAGAATATGTCCCATATACGGTCAATTCAGGCACTACATCATAGCTAAACGATAACTCAACAGCGGCAGGTGTGGTGACATCCAGCGAGCCTGAACCATTGGCCACGAATGCAGGCAGTGGCGCGACTGTGCGGCTGGCACTGATATTGCCTTTAAGCGTGTAATCTACTTTGGAGCGATAAGTCGCGCCGAGGCGTAGCTCAGGGGTAGCATCAAACATGACGCCAATATTGTAGCCGACCGCAGTATCATCACCTTTGATGCTAAAGCGATCAGTGTTAGCCGCACCAGTGGCTGAGGTAAGTGTGCCATCTGCACGGTTAAAGGTAACACCAGCACCGATAGACACTTCGGGTGTCACACGGTAGCTAACTGTGGGCTGTACCGTAATGACTTTTAACTTACTTTCATCCGCAAATAGGCGGCCTTGGAAGGTGTCTTCATAATCAATATCAAAGCCAAATGAGCCATAGACCCCAACACCCGCAGACAGTCCATCACCAACTGGACTATTCGGAATTGGCAGTGCCCAAAATGCCGAAGGAATAAAGGCATTATCGACCATGTCGCCTTCATTTGTGCCATTGGCTGCAATGGTCGGTGACGTGGGTGAGCTAGCACTGGTATTACTAATCTCAGTGCTGGGAAATACACCTGACGCATTGACCGAAATGGACTGTTGTTTGAGTAAGCTGAGCCCCGCAGGGTTGGTAAAGATCACTGTGGCATCTTGTGCTAAGGTCGCGCGCCCTGCATTGGCCATCGAGAGTGATGGGATGCTTTGATAATTGAGTTGGAAGGCAGCGGCATGGGATTGACCACTGAGACTGATTAAGCTTACGGCTGCAATGGTGGTAGCAAGGATTTTGGGCTGAGTGCGCATGATGGAACCGTCCTGAGTGTAGAAACATGAGTTTCCGAAAAAATTTCCTGTCACAATATTCACACAATCTCATCGGATCGTCTGAGTTTTGTTAGACAATTTTTAGCATGCTTTGTGCCACAGCATCAAGTGAAATGCGTTATCTGACAAGTCGTCGTTTCTTGCCGATTTAATCTTGTTAGCAAATTGGTTAAGGTGACTGATGATCTGAGAGATTCGGTCACTAGCTTTCTGGTGTGGGTCTGCCTAAACTTCAATCTATGCCAAAAACTTCGAAATCAATCCTGAAGTTGGCACATGCTATCACTGTGTTGTTAACCCTTGTGAGTCGTCCATGAAACCTTATCCGCATTTGCTAGAACCGCTCAATTTGGGCTTTACCCAGCTTCGGAACCGTGTCGTGATGGGCTCAATGCACACAGGACTGGAAGATCGCTTTTACAATTATCCCAAACTTGCAGCGTATTTTGCTGAGCGTGCACGTGGTGGTGTGGGCTTGATGATTACGGGAGGGATTTCCCCCAACCGCCAAGGCTGGTTATTGCCCGCGGGTGGAACCATGAATCAATTGACCGATGTCGCCAATCATCGGTTAGTGACGCATGCAGTTCATCGGCATGGCAGCAAGATTTTGATGCAGATTTTGCATTCGGGACGCTATGGTTATCAGCCGTTTGTGGTGTCGTCGAGTCCGATTAAGTCGCCAATTTCGCCGTTTAAGCCACGCCAGTTGAGCGAAAAAGACATTCGTACCACGATTGCAGATTATGCGCGTTGTGCCAAACTGGCCAAGCTAGCGGGCTATGATGGGGTTGAAATCATGGGTTCGGAGGGATATTTGATTAATCAATTCCTCAGCCGTCATGTCAACCAACGCACGGATCAGTGGGGTGGTTCGATTGATAATCGAATGAGATTGGCGGTCGATATCGTGCATGCGATACGTCGCACGGTTGGTGAAAAATTTATTATTTGTTTTAGGTTGTCATTACTGGACTTGGTACAGGATGGCAATACGATGGAAGAAGTGGTGCGCGTTGCGCAAGCGCTCGAAAAAGCTGGCATTACATTGCTCAACAGTGGGATTGGTTGGCATGAGGCGCGTGTGCCGACGATTGTGACTTCTGTGCCGCGTGCTGCATTTGCTGATGTGACCGCCTATGTGCGTGAGCGGGTGAGTGTGCCTGTCATCGCATCCAACCGCATTAATATGCCCGAGACGGCCGAAAATATCTTGCTCGAAGGTAAGGCTGATTTGATTCAAATGGCACGGCCGTTTTTGGGTGTTCCAGAGTGGGTGAATAATGCAGCTAACAAACGCGTCGATTAGATAAAAACCTGTATTTATTTTAAACAAA
>JAYXXU010000320.1:0-1718 GCA_036019135.1 Pseudomonadota bacterium
ATGAATTAATCAGCAATTGTTCGCAGATTGTTTACGGTTTTGCCGCTGCTTGGCTCCCCCGTCTGCCTGAAAAGTCGGTAGAATAGCGCCCACCACAACGAATGCTAGTGATTTGATCGCGCCGAGGTAAATTGATGAAGCTGAATAGCGTTGAAGAATTGATTGCCGATATTCGTGCTGGACGGATGGTGATTTTGATGGATGACGAAGATCGCGAAAACGAAGGCGATTTGGTCATGGCGGCCACGCATGTGAGGCCAGAAGACATCAATTTTATGATTACCCATGCGCGTGGTTTGGTCTGCTTGACCCTAACCCGCGAGCGTTGCCAGCAGTTGGATTTGCCGTTGATGGTGCAGCGTAATGGTGCAGCGCACGGGACGAATTTTACCTTGTCGATTGAAGCAACCGAAGGGGTGTCCACGGGTATCTCTGCCGCAGATCGGGCGCGTACGGTACAGGCTGCTGTTGCCCCGATGGCCAAGCCGACTGACATTGTACAGCCAGGGCATATTTTTCCACTGATGGCACAGTCTGGTGGTGTATTGCATCGTGCAGGTCATACCGAAGCAGGTTGTGACTTGTCTCGTTTGGCTGGTCTTGAGCCTGCAGCGGTGATCGTCGAAATCATGAATGAAGACGGCAGTATGGCACGCCGCCCTGATTTGGAAGTGTTTGCCGAAAAGCATGGTATCAAGATTGGGACGATTGCCGATCTGATTCACTATCGCATGCTGAATGAAAAAACCATTGAGTTGGTGGATGAACAAACCATTCAAACCACGCATGGTGTATTCCAGTTGTATCGTTACAGCGAACACGGCACGCCTGATACGCATCTTGCATTGGTCAAAGGCGATCCAAGCCAAGGCGTGACGACCGTACGGGTACATGGATTCAATCCCATGCGCGATCTGTTCGGTGCGCGCTATCAGGGCAAGCCTGCATGGGATATTCAGTCTGCACTAAACACCCTGAGCGACAGTGAGCGTGGCGTGTTGGTGTGGATAGGTCAGTCTGAGCCCGTTAATCTGGGTGAGGCATTGGATCAATTTAATTCTGCCAAGCCCGCCCAAAATTTGGGTGCGCAGCAATATCGCAGCATTGGCACAGGCGCACAGATTTTGCGTGAGTTGGGCGTGCGTCAGATGCGGTTGCTCAGCTCGCCGTTGCGCTTTAATGCCCTGTCAGGCTTTGACCTCGAAGTGGTTGAATATCTGAGTCCTGACGCCTAATCATTTGATGATCCAGTTGCACGACTGATGGTGTGTTGCTGGGTCTGTTTACATTTTGCCTTGGCATACGGGTCATGTGTAAAATGCCAACTGACGTTGTATTCCCCCAATATTTCTGAACAGATGTCATTGTTGTGATGACTGGAGATGCTCAATATGTCGATTCAAACCATTGAAGGCCAGCTACATCAAGGCAATGAAGGTCGCTATGCGATTTTGGTTGGTCGTTTTAATAGCTTTGTGGTTGAGGCGTTGCTCGACGGCGCACTGGATACGCTCAAGCGTCATGGGGTAGAAGACGGTCAAATCACCATCGTACGCGCACCAGGTGCATGGGAGTTGCCTGTCGTGGCTAAAAAACTAGCGGCATCTGGCAAGTATGACGCGATTATTGCGTTGGGTGCGGTGATTCGGGGTGGGACTCCACATTTTGAGTTTGTGGCAGGGGAGTGTGCCAAAGGTTTGGGTGTGGTTGGCTTAGAG
>JAYXXU010000321.1:0-2599 GCA_036019135.1 Pseudomonadota bacterium
ATATTGACCCCTTTGCTGGTGTCAATGACTGAGCCACCACCAATTGCAATCAGTGCATCACAGTTGTTTTGGCGATACAGCTCGGCGGCTTTACGGACAGTATGTAGGCTGCTGTCAGGTGGAACATCATCAAAAATATACGCAATACTGCTATCCGCTCCAACAAACGCAGCTTCCACTGGCTCTAATAGGCCGTTGCTGCGTACGCCTTTGTCAGTGATAATCATTGGGCGTTTTGCGCCTAGGGTCGATAGCTCAAATGGAATATGTTCCAATGCCATATGACCTGCAACGACTTTGACGGGACAAAAAAACTCGTAATAAGACTTAGCCATGATTGCATTAGCTCCGTTGAATCAGGGATTGGGCGACTTTGCCGTAAATACGGGCGGCTTTTTGGACTTTTTCGGTGATGGCCAGATCGGTTGGGTAGCGTTTGACCGCCAGCCCTGCAACCAGTTTTGGTAGGATCAAGGCTTCCATTTTGTCCAAGCAACGTACCAAACGAATCGCATAAGACAGTTCGCCATCAGCGATCATTCGATCATTGGCAAACGCTTGTGCTGTGCCTTCTTGGAAGGAAAATACCAAAAATGCCAGTGCGGTATGCTTGAACTTAATCGACAGGTCAGGCTTGCCCGTAAAATCAGTGAGGCGCTTGAGCGAACCATCGGCTTGAACCTTGGCGACAAAGCCAGGCCCTTTGGGCAGAACAACCATTTGAAAAGTAAACCCAATAGGAAAGCCAGCCACTTCTTGGCGGATTTCCTCATCAATTTGACTGGCGGAGACCAAGCCACGACCAATGATATCCATCATCAATGCGACATAAGCCTGCTGAGCAGCCGGTAGTAGTTTGGCAGCAGATTTCACAACGCGTGTCTCAACGTAAGTGGAAAGAAAACGAACAGTCGATACTTTGACACAATGTACCGTGTTCAAAGTTTAGAGTAAATACTCTATTTGGCCTAATCGGTTGAATTCTGATCCCTGAGTCGCTTATCTTGTCTAAGGAAGCAGGCGTTCAGCGCGATAGTACTGCATCAAGATTTCACTCAATTGGGTGGCTACCGTCTGTAGACTGGGAACAGGCCGATGCAAGTCACTGATGCGTACCATCTCAAGTCCTGCATGGCCGCATGGATTGATCCGTGCAAAACCATCTAGCGCACAGTCAATGTTGAGCGACAGGCCGTGATAGCTACAACCCCGCCGAATTTTGAAGCCCAGCGAACCAATTTTGCGGCCATCGACATAGACACCTGGGGCATCTGATCGGGTTTGCGCAACAATCCCATACACGGCCAATGTATCGATCAAGGCATATTCGGTCACACTGACCAGTTGACGTACATTCCAGCCCAGTCGGTTGAGATCAAACAATAAATAGCCAACCAATTGTCCTATACCATGCCATGTAACTTGGCCGCCGCGGTTAGTTTTTACGACTGGCAAGTCATTTGACATGTGTAAGATATGTTCTGGCTTGCCTGCCAATCCTTGGGTCAGTACGGGCAGGTGTTCAAGTAGCCAAAGTTGGTCAGGAGAGTCGGGCGTGCGTACTTCGGTATAGTCGCGCATCGCCTGATAGATTGGCTCATACGGTTGTGGTGCATCGAAATGTATGATCTGTACAGGATGATCGGTCATCAGGCCAGCCTTTGTATCAAGAAGGGGAGCTGGGCGCTAAAGAGCCTTAGAGCGCCGTTTTGATGTGTGGGTTATTGGCCAGATCAGCATAAATCGCATTGACCTGATCGCGGTTATCAAACGGCAGTACGGCGCGAATGGCGTGATATTTGCCGCCACTAGAAGGCTGGATCACCAGCGTTGCCAGATCAAAATCAGGAAAGTGCTTGAGGATGATTTCGCGTACCGAAAACAGTAGATCATCGCCAGCGAGTCCGATCAGTTTGATGGGGTAATCCATCGGGAAGACCCAGAGCTCTTCGTTTTGGATTTCGGGGCGTTGAGGAGGGGATTGGTCGCTCATGATTAAATGGACTATAGAAAATAAGATCAGTAATGGTAACGTAAAACGTGAAATGGCGGCAGTTGTGGGGCGAGTTTTTTGTGGGCTGTGGGTGGATAGCATAGTGGTAAAGCGTGATTGTGTTGAGTGAAAAAGCACCATAAAATGGCTTTTTTGATACGATTTTTTTCGTGGTATACGATACTTTTCACTGAAAGAGGATTCAGTATGAATTTGCAGGATGAAACTAGAAACCAGCACTTTGTATCTCAAGTAGAGCAACGACTTAATGCAATTAACCCGCATGCCAAAAAAGAAGGGTAGTGTCTAAATTAGACGTGTTTCATATTTTTGCCTGACCTCGTGATTGTACTGCAAGATGAAGGCGTGCAGTACAGCCTCATGGTTCTGCTTGGTCTTTGAAAAGCTCACCGTCTTGCGGGTGAGTCTCCCCAGTCGATGACGTGCAGTGGCATTAAATCGCTCAACATGATTAGTCAAGCCTGTGTGCTTGCCAACGGATTGATGGGTATCAGGGTCAAACACTTCGGCATAGCTTGACCAGTAATCGCTACAGGTCTCAAGCTCAGAATAAGCATCTGGAATACGACAGCGTAGGTCTGTACA
>JAYXXU010000322.1:0-12221 GCA_036019135.1 Pseudomonadota bacterium
ATGATCGTGTCGTAAAGGAGATCGATGCGCTAAATGCTGAAATTGTGAGGAAGCAGGCGGATCTCGCCAAGCAAATGGCGCTGTCTGCTAATGCCGCCACAGCATCAGCTAGAACAGAGGCATCAAAAGCAGCAAGCGCACTTGAAACACAGATTGCTGAAACTCAGGTTAAGATCAGCGGTCTGCGCGGACAGGTTGAGCAAGAAGTGCAGAAAATGGCACTTGTCCAAGATGCTGTGCTTGGAGAGGCTATTCGGCGCACTGGCATCAGCTATGACACATTAAAAGGTCAGGTTTCCGCGGCAAGTAGATCAGCCATCAATGATGTTGTTTTGATTGCTGAGAATCTTGATAAGCTCAGAGAGCAGGGGCTAAACACTGGATTGGCATTGGGTGCTGCGCTCAGTCGCGCCATCAGCGAATCGGAAAGCGAACAGGCGCTGGACGAGGTGCGAAGCAAGGTTAAATTGTTGCGCACAGAGCTTGATGAGAAGGTTGTTGATGGCTTGTTAAATGAAGCCACGATGCAGTCGCTGAAGCTAAAAGACAGTCTTGATGATGCTACTGCTGGCGTGAATAGCGTGCGTGAGGCATTCCGCGAGTTTGGCCTAAAAACGCGTGACGAATACCAAGCAATTGCTGATCGTCAAAAGGCGGCATTTGACCAGATGCTAAGCAGCGGACAGGCAACAACATCTCAGCTTTCACAGGCTTTTTTGAAATATGCTGAAAGCGCCATTGCAGCCAATGGCGGCGTGGCTGATGGTTTTGTTCGATCACAAGCCGCTATTCGTGGGTTTGAGATTGTTACTGACGAAGCTGGCAAGACTGTCGTCAAAGCAATGAAGGAGATAAAAGACAGCACTGATCGCTTGGATGGCTCTGCTCGCAGGGCGGCTGGTGGATATCGACAGTTGGGCGACGCAGCGGAGGAGGCTGGACAGCGTGCCTTACAGTCGATTGAGCAACAAATCGCAGCGACTCGCAGGCTGACGCAAGAGCAAGCTAGCGCCAGAGACGCAGCCCTAAGCGAAGCCAGAGGCGCGCCAGTCAACAGCACGGATAATCTTGGTGGGGTTGGCATAAAAGCCTACTCAAAGGAGAATATTCGCTCAGAGCTTGAGCGGATCGGCTACGATCCAAAGCGTGCGATTGTTGAAGCGGCGCGGATATTTCAGGGCTATATTGACGATGAGTCAAAAAAGGCAACATGGAATATGTCTCTGTCAAATGCTGGCTATGTTGATGCTGAATTGATGCGGCTTGCACAGTATTCATCAGCGGGTATTGGTGGACGTGCGCTTACTCAGGGCGCTATGGGTGATTTTGGCAGCACAGGCAAGACCACTAACGTGAATATCACGGCAGGCGGTCGCACGGTGCAGACAAGCGTACCAAGCGACCAAGAGACGGACTTTTTAAGCATCTTGGAACAATCGCAGCGGCTGACCTGATGAATGTGGCGCAGGGATGCGCTATGCTCGGTGTAACTCAAAAAGGAATAGAGACATGGTTAAGACTATTCATTGTCCCGCTTGCAATCGAGGCTATGTCGCAAGCATGAGCGACTGCCCGAATTGCGGTGCTAAAAATCCGTCAAGCGAAAGAAGCGTATCTGTGATTTTGTTTATTGGGATTGCTATTCTTCCGATCTTGTTTGCTTGGGTTACCTTGCAAAAGGGGTACAGCCTACAAGCCAAGATTATCGCGTTTGGCTATCTAGCAGTATCGATGATCGTCGGCTCGATTTTATTTGTGGGCAGTGGTGGCGCTTTAATTCAAGCTAAACCCGAGGTTCAGGCGCAATCACTACAAGATATTCATGATCAGGTTGCACGAGATGCAGCAAATCAGTACAACATTGCGCTCAGTCAGGGTGACAAGGTTCAGATTTGCGTTCAAGCTGGACTGGTTGCGGCAGCTTATTTACAGGCAGAGCGCCCGATGCAGTACCGCGAATGGAAGCTACTAGAGGAAGAAAGGTGCAAAGGAATTTACTAGCCAATTTTGCTGCATACAGGCGACTTGCTTATGAATAAGAAACTATGGGTAGCTGGTGCGCTTGGCTTGGCTTGGGCATTTGGCGTGTCATCATATATCAACGGTCAGAATAAAGATCAGATTGATCGGTCGATGGCTGAATATGCTGAGCAGCGGGCAGAAAAGTCAGAGGAAGCGGCGCGTCATGCTCGGGTAAGAGCCGAAAGTGATGCACAAAACTATAAGTCACAGCTAGAAGTTGCTGCAAAGATGGCTGTGCGCAATTCGCGCAAAGACCCTAACTCTGCGGTTTTTCGTGATGTAAATGGACGGTGTGGGCTGGTCAATGCAAAGAATGGCTTTGGCGGCTATGCTGGGTTTAAGAGATACATATCAAATGGCGATCTTGTCAGGGTAGAGGGTGAAAATGCCACGCCAGAACAGATGAGCGAGTTCTGGAGCAAATACTGCACCTAGACACAAAAGCCGAACAAATGCCGTCCCTTGTGGGCGGTTTTTTATTGCCAGAGGTTTACATGATCACACTGACCGACCTGACCACCAATCAGGTCTTGGCGTTACCTAATGGCCTGATCTGGCGCGATGAATTTGATTGGTCGCCTGTCGGATCAAATAACACTTACACACTCACTGGCGCGCTGATTGTTGAGCAGTCAGCCAAGCAAGCTGGCCGCCCCATATCTCTGTCAGCAGATGACGACATGAATTGGGCAAAGCGTCAGGCTGTTGATACGTTGCGGCAGTGGTCATCCATCGTTAAGCGTGTATTTCGGCTGTCGATTGGCGGCCAAGTGCTTGATGTGATTTTTGATCAGAATCAGCCGATGACGGCGCGACCTGTGAAGAACATCCCGCAGCATGACGAAAATGATTGGTTTCATGTGGCATTGAATTTTATTGAGGTGACAGAGTGACGATTCTAAGCGGCGACATCAAGTTGATCAAAAGCCAAGTCATGCTTGATACTGATGATGGCGGTGGCGGCACAACCGATCAAGAGGTGATTGACGGCCAATCCAACAACATGTTCCCTGATATTTCCGAACTTGATCGGACATATGGGCGAATCAGTCTGCGCAAGACCTTTGCTTGGATTGATACCAACAATACAGACAGCTACTTTGGCTCGCACGTCATTATCGATAAGCGCCCTGCTGATCCAAAAGTATCTGTCTCGCTATTCAGCACTCGTGACTGGTTTGATCGTCGAGTTAACGCAGCGGATCGGGTGGAGTCATATCTGGCCAAAGGTGGGCGCTGGGCTGGTCATGTCTACGAGGTGCAAACTGAGGGTCAGCGCGTCATTCAGATTGTCACTCGCGTAGAGGATGCAGAGCCTGCTACAGGTCAGGCACTGGTAATCGTTGCAGACGAGGGGAAGGTGACGGAATATGCGCAATATGTGCGTGTAACCAGTGTATCAAGTGTTGTGCAGGTGTTTAGTCTAAGCCAAGACAAAGATGTGACCAGAAAGGTGGTTACAATCGAGATTAGCGACCCATTGCGTCATAACTTTGAAGGACCTACGGTTAAGGCTTTCGAGCAAGGCTTGCCAACCAATGCCAATGCCTTTCTTCGTGAGACAAGAGTGGCTGATGCAGCCAGTTACTACGGCATTCAGCCGCTTGTTGCATCGGTAAGTATCGGGCAGGCTCAAATTCAGGTTGCTGATGTATTTACCAACATCATTCCAAGCAGTCAGCAAGAAGTGCCTTTGATTGATTTGGATGCAGCAGGGCAGTCACAAGCATTTGTACAAAGTGGCGGCAATCCAATCACTGTCAACGTGACAACAACCGTCAATGTGGCGACAAATGTGTATCTAGGCAGTCCTGTTATGCCTAAGACGCTGAGCTTTACTTTGTTTGGCCAGCTTGTCGAAGATTTTGGCGGAGAGTTGCGGCGCGGCTCGGTTGTTGTCGGCTCAATTGACTATGCAAATGGACAGATTGTTTGGAATGATCAAGCGGGATCAGGCAGCACCACAATTGCATTCGGCTTCACACCTGCCGCAATTCCAACCCGACCAAATCAAACCTACAGTCGAGTGGTGACGGCGGACAATCGCGGCTACAACTGGGTAACCACGTTGCTGCCTATTCCCGCGCCAGCAACGCTACAGGTCAGCTATACGTCGCAAGGAAAAGTGTATGTTTTGCGTGATACTGGCAACGGACAGCTTAAAGGTGCAGATAGTGCATTTGGCAGTGGATCCATTAGCTATGAGACAGGAACGGCATTGCTGACCACTGGTGCATTGCCTGATGTTGGCACTGTAATCATGTACGCATGGGGTGCGCCAACTGCGGTTTACGACCGAAGCGGCCAGTTAATCCCCCCAGCATCAGTAGAAATTGATCTAGAGCAAAAAGGCATTGCAGCAAATACGGTTGAGGTGACTTGGACGCTGAACGGAGATGCAAAATCCGCATCAGATGATGGTGCTGGCTCACTTACTGGAGATGCAACAGGATCAGTCGATTATGCGAATGGCTTGCTTTTCCTGACCCCAGCGCTTTTGCCACAGCAAGGCACGGTCTTTTCGGTTGATTACCAGCATGGCACGCCAGAAAGCGCCATTGTCTCTGATGTTGATCCAGATGGTAGCAATCAAATCACATTTACCATTGCTGGCTCTGCTGAATTGATTCCAACATCAGTGAGGATAAAAGTGCCTGTGCGATCCGCAAGCCTAATTAGCACCTATCCAAATATTTTTGAGTACGTTGTTGGAGTGGTTGCGCTACATGACGATCCAGTTGATGCAGTCACTGGAAATATGGTGACTGAGCAGGGCGTCATTCAGGGGTCGATTAATTATGTGACCCGAGAGGTTTCTGTTACGCCAGTTCTTAATACATCGGTAACCGCGTATCAGTACGCAGCGCTGGAAAACCCAGTAAATGGAGCAGCATAATGACCGTATCAATGCCTGTTGTTGGCAGCACCAATCGTCAAACTATTGAGCTTAAAGTGCATGAATCAGTAGATATTGATGTTGAGTACCGTGATGCAGTTGGAGTATCTGCCGACACTAAGAGCGCAACCTTAGGCTTGCTGACTTACGATGTAACGCAGGGCTTCCAAGAGCAGCTTGTACCATCTTCTGTGCGATTTATTGCAGGCGGCCTAACTTATATTGATAGAAATGGCACACTATTTCACAGCATCGACAAAAACACAGGATCTGGAACGCCAGCGGGTCAGGTTTTCTATGGCACAGGACGGATCGAGGTTAGTAATTGGGCGGTTGGTGTCAACAATACATTTGACTTGCAGTCCCTTGCAAGTCAGACCACGCAACCACCTGTCAATTTCGTTGCTTTCCGTACGCCGATTGTGCCGCTTCGTCCACAATCGATCACGATTGTTGCGACAACTGAAGATAGCGAGCAGCTTGTTTTGACGGCTGATAGTGATGGCATCATCAATACGACCAAAGCCTATGGTGTCGTGGATTATCAGAACGGCATCATCAACCTGAGCTTTGGCACAAAAACTCTGATCACAGTTGGAAATCGACCGAGTATTGAGGCTCAGCCTTGGTACAGCATTTCGCTGGAATACACAGAGGGTCCTGACACATATATTCGCGTGCCTGTTTGGATTGTCCCCGAGACAGTGAGATATAGCGCGATTGGCTACAGCTACCTGCCACTTGCTGCCGATATCCTCGGGCTTGATCCAGTGCGGCTGCCCTCTGACGGTCGCGTGCCAATTTATCGTGTTGGGGATGTGATTGTTGTGCATGACACGCAGTTGGATGAGTTCGTAGATGCAGCAGTAGAGGATACATTCGATGCGGGACGAGTGCGGCTAGCATCCTTGCGCATCGTCGATAGTGAGGGTTTGGCGCTGCCACCAAGCATGTACAGCACAGACTTGGACGCTGGCACGGTCACGCTAAACAATACTTTTGACATTGAGAGCCTGACTCCGCCCCTGTACGTCGAACATCGTGTCGAGGATATGGCAGTGATTACTGATCTACAGATCAATGGCTTGTTGCAACTCAATCGCCCAGTGACCCACGCCTACACTACAGCATCGAGCGTGTCATCCGCACTGATTGCGGGTGACCTGCAAGCGCGAGTATTTGGCCGCTTTAGCCAAGAAACTTGGACAAACCAATGGTCTGACCAAATCATTGGCAATCCAACCACTGCCAACTACAACGATGCGATTTACCCGCTTGTAACTACAAACAAGGGTGCGATTCAAGAGCGGTGGGTGCTGATTTTTACTAGCACGACAGCTTTCCGCGTGGTCGGTGAGCATGTCGGGCAGATTGCAACAGGATCAACACTTGAGCTTTGCGCGCCAATCAACCCAGCTTCAGGAGCGCCGTATTTTAGCATTCCTGCCGAGGGCTGGGGTGCGGGATGGGCAATTGGCAATGCCGTGCGATTTAACACCGCTGCTGCAAATTTTCCGATCTGGGTTGCTCGCACTGTAGCAGCAGGCGAAGCCCAAGAGGATGACGATAAGTTCAGCATCCAAATCCGAGGAGACATTGATCATGTCTGATGTTGTCAAATGGTTTAGTAGTGATATGCAAGGCGCGCCCCAAGTCACAAATGACTGGGGCGTTTTAATTCCAATGCTTGATGCCTGCCTGATCACTGGGTTCAATAATCAGACTGTCAGTGGAATTACACGCGATGGCACGACCGTGACTGCAACATTTAGCGGTGGCGGACATGGATTTGTTCTGCACCAGGTAATCTTAGTCTCTGGCGCAAGTGAATCCGAGTACAACGGCGAGCATCGCGTAACAGGCGTAACAGGCACAACAGTAACTTTCGAGGTTGTTGGCAGTCCTGCAACGCCAGCAACTGGCACAATTAGCGCAAAGGCTGCGCCACTAGGTTTTGAGAAGCCGTTTAGCGGCACGGACAAAGCGGTATATCGCTCGCCAAACATGAGCGGAACACGACTGTTTTTGCGAGTAGACAACTCACTTGCTGTTGGCTGGGATTCGTCATGGGCTAAGTTCGCCAAGGTAACAATGGCTGATGCTATGAGCGGCGTTGATGTTTTTACAGGATCGCAAGCGCCTTATGATCCGCTTAGTCCTGACAAAAATCACCTTCTGACAGGCAGCGGTCTTGATACATATAATGGTTGGGCAAAGTGGTATTATGCCAAAAACACTGGCTCAAGAGACGACAATACATCCATCAACAATGGTAATAGAAAATGGGTTTTGATTGGGGATGATCGGGGATTCTATCTTTCGATTGCTTGGCAGCCTGCGGGATTGACTGATCGTGCGCTATATGCTTTTGGTGACTACAACTCACTAATACCAGATGATCCATATGCAGCGCTTCTACAGTCTCGCCTTTCTTATGGCCGAGTTGGGACAAACGATCATCCTTGGGTTTTCTCAAACGCAGAGCTGTTTAGCAACAATACCTTCCACGCCGTTTTGCTAAAGCCAGCAGGTGGAGTTGGTGATTTTGTCTATGCGGGAGGTCGCTCGCTTGGATTGCAAGGCATTGCTGCGGTTAGTGGACGCAATCAGAACCCCAATATTGCACCTCCCAACCCAACTGGGTCATTAAATCTATTCTGCCCCGTATACCTGCTAGAGACGAATAGCACGACCACCAGCACTGACTTGCGCGGCACGTTGCGCGGAGCGTTTTGGTGCTTAATGCGCCAGCCATACGCTGATGAGCAATTCGTGGAGATTGAGGGCAGCGACAGGATTTACATGGCGCTGAACTACTACTCAAGCCAAGGACTTGTGCTTTTTGATATTACTGGAGCGTGGTGATGCCCGCGATAATCCTGAGCTTGCCAATGCTGGCTGCAAATGCAGCAATGAACGGACCGTATGATGGCGATCAGTCAATTAGCGGCGTGGTTACCGAGGAAAATCTGCCAGTTGTGCGCTACGTCAGACTGTATCACAAAGCATCTGGAGATCTTGTGCGAGTCACCAGAAGCAAGCCAGACGGGCAATATATTTTTAAGGGCTTGCGCGCCAATACCGAATGGTTTGTGGTGTCTCATGACACAGAGAATCGCGCCTATAACGCTGTGATTCAAGACATGTTAAGGACGGATGAATGAGTATTGTATTTAGTCCTGCTGTTGTGTCTGACCGACTACAAGCCCTGACCCGTGCGCTTGATGCTGATAGTGACGCTGGCCAGCTATTAATTTACAGCGGCGCACAGCCATCAGCAGGGGATGTGCCTGCGGGTGATCTTTTGATTGCCCTATCTTTTAGCAAGCCATCAATGAGCGGTATTAGTGGCGGCGTACTGACGCTATCGAACCCAGCGCCCGAGTTTGTCGCAATCAGCGGGATAGCAACGTGGGGCAGGCTGACTGATGGTGCTGGAGCATGGGTTGCTGATGTGTCTGTGGGCGCTCAAGGCAGCGGTGCGGTCTTTGAGATCAATCAACCGACAACCCAGCTCTATGCTGGCGCTGAACTGACTGTGACGGTGGCGACATTAACAGAGGCGTGATGACATGGTGCAAAACGTCGATCTGAATTTTACTGGCGATTATTCGCCACCCGCCCCGAACAACGTAAATCTAAACTTTGGCAATCCACCTGTTGATCCTGTATCAGCAGAGTTGCGCATAGCGTTAGCTGCGCCTGTATTGCGACTGGCGGCCAGTGGCGATACGGTTGATGCGGTGCTACAGATTGTACTTGCAGCCCCTGTGCTGGCTGTGAGTGCCACCTATAGCAATCAGGTGAGCCGACCATTGGCAAGCAGTGTTGGGCAGGTTTGGCAGCAAGCCGAATCCAGATCTGATGCTTGCTCAAGCCAATATCAGAACGCCAAAATCAGCCGTAAAGCCTTTAGGGATGGCTTACAACAGGCCGCCAAGCTAGGCAGATCAAGCGCCGTGCAGCATGAGCAAGCATTGAATATGCGCCGACAGCAAGTGATTTGCTGGCGAACAGCAATGGCGCTAGGCAGGTATGCAGACAGCGGGTTCGGCGAATTGTTTGTGCAGCATATCTATCGTCAAATCGTTTGGCAAAAAGCTGCTTTAGTGCAAAACATTGCTACAAGTGGCTTTGTGCAGTTATTACCTATGCCGCTTATGACAGATGCGACATGGCAAGTAGCCTTGGGCTTAAATGCAAAATCAGCAGAAGCACGGCATCAGGTTGCGGAATCGCTTGATAGTACGCTATGGATCCCTTGTCAAGTCGCAACCCAGCCTAAAATCGGTCGCTCGCCAAGCATTCCGCCGCCACCCGACATTGATCCTTATGTACCAGATCCAGACCTGAATTTTATTTGCGATGCGGGGCGGGGCAATCCTGCTCGCGTCAATCTGAATTTCAGTGCTGGGGCTTGGTGTCCCATGTACACGCGCAAGGTGTTTATCATTGTGAATGAGGTCTTTTTAAAGCGAGTGTCTGATGATGTGCCGATTGAAATGAACGGCTGTTCGGTTGGCACTGATCGAGATAGTTTTGCGTGGTCATTTAGCGCATCGATCCCACACACAGAGCTGGACAAGGTAAAGCCAACAGTTGATGGCCTGATAGAGGTTGAACTGTCGATTAATAGCTTGATCTGGCGCTTTGTGATTGAGAATTACGGGCAGCGCAAGCAGTTTGCAAAAACGGATATTGACATTAGTGGGCGCAGCTTGACCGCCTACCTAACTGAGCCTTACGCCCCCAAGCGCGATTACAACCACGCTTCTGCATCGTTTGCCGCTGCACTGGCTGACGCTGAGTTAAACCGTGGTGGCGCACCAAGTGGATTTGGACTGGACTGGCAGTTGATTGACGAATTGGGCTGGCCTGTACCAGAAAACACGCTCAACTATCAGAATTTAACACCGTTACAAGCCATCCAAAAGATCGCCAAAGCGGGGGGTGGCTATGTGCAGTCGCATCCGTCCGATCCAACTGTAATGGTTGTACCAGACTACCCATCTGCGTCATGGCAGTGGGCAGGCGCAACGCCAAACAAGTCCATCATCTTGGATTTGATTAAGTCCGAATCGCTGCAATGGCAAGAAAAACCCGCCTACAACGGCGTTTATGTCGAAGGCGTTGTGTCAGGTGTTGCCGCATTTGTGCGACTGACTGGTACAGCAGGAGAAAATCAGGCTGAGATGTACGTTGATCGAATGACTTGTGATGTGCAAGCGGCGCGACAAAAAGGGCTGTCAATCCTGTCCGAAGGCGGCAAGCAAGCAAAGATGACCATTGACATGCCATTACACAACAGCATTGGCCTGATCAAGCCATCGATGCTGGTCGAGATAGATGGTGGCGAGTCAAACACATGGCGCGGATTGGTGCGCGGGGTAACGATCAGCGTCTCGCTCAGTGGCGGCGCAGTGGTAGTCAATAAATCACTTGAGATGGAGCGGCATTACTAATGGCACTCGGAAACATATTTAAGCGCTTTATTGATCTACTGCCGAAGCAACCACGCATGATCGGCACAGTGATCGTGGTGCATGGCGGCGGTGAATATACAGTGCAACTTAATGGCGGTGGGACGCTGCGTGTAACTGCGCGTGAGTCCTACAATATCAACAATCGTGTGTATGTCGTTGATCAGCGGATTGATGGTCTGGCCAAAAATCTGCCAACAGTCACGATAGACGTTTAACCCAACCAATACCAACAGGTCGCATTTGCGGCCTTTTTTACGTCTGGAGAAAAGTAATGACAGACTTAGTGCATGTCGGCGGCATTAGCGTGCTTTATGAAAACACGGCGGCGGATCGGACAATCTATGTAAAGCCAAGCGGCACAGGCTCAGTCTACACATACAAGGTTTACGGCACGGCGGGTCAAACTGCTGAGGTTCGGGGCGGCTTTGCTGGTGACGAATGGGAGGATATGGAGTGGATTTGCACGCTAACTGTGGGCGGCACACAGTCAGCAGTATTGCAACACACTTGGCCAGTGTTAGCAGTTGATGGTGATGCTCAGGTCAAGATTGCGCGGGGGCACGCATAATGACAGTCAATCCGAACGCGGTTTTAAATGGCGGCCTGATTGCTGATGCAGAGCGCATCAAAGCCAACAACCCAACGCCCCGCGCTCAAATCGTGTGTACACGCGGGTCTTTTGCGTACGGCGGCGTTGGTGCGGGTGCGCGAAACGACACGCGCTTTGAATCAAGTTTGATTGTCTCGACATGCAATAGTCGCGTTGGCAACATCCAACTGATTTACAGTGGCTTGTATGCAAATACGAACGAGGAATCGACCAACTTATTGACACAGTACACGCTTGAATCAGCAGTTGTGCAAAATGGCGTGATGAATCCTGTGACTTTTGGTGGTCGCTTACGTCCAGTGATCGATGCAGGTGCAACGCTGGTCATTAGTGATCCTGTCGGCGTTAGTCTTGATCCAGAGTCTCTGATTACTTTGCGCTCAGGGGCGATTGTCGTCGCAGGGGATCGCGTGCCTGCTGGCTGTCGTGGCGGCGGCTCTACAACTGCGCGAGTAGCAAGTACATCAGCGACATCTCAAGTCTACAGCACTGATGCGATCACCACGCCATCTGGCGGCACGACAACAACCTCGTCCATCTGTCCTGTTGCGGTGATCGGCGTGCCAGAAGTTGCTACACCTAGCGTCCTTATCTGGGGTGACAGCATCCCGCATGGCCAAGGCGACACAAGTGATTTTGCAACTGGTCTGATCGGTTATGCAGAGCGAGCGCTTGGTGCGCTCAAGATCCCGTTTGTGCAGATCGGTCGCGGTGGCGATCAAACCACGACTTACAGCACATCAAAAAACTGGGTGCGATTTGGTCTAATGCAGTATGCAAGTCACGTGCTTTTTACATGTGCGACAAACGACATTGTAGGATCGACGACATTAGAGGCATTGCAGACCAAGCACCGCGCGGGGTGGGCAGCGGCAAAGCGTGCGGGGTGCAAAGTCATTGTCGGCACATGCCCAACCCGAACATCGTCAACAGACGGCTGGTCAACACTCGAAAACCAAACAATAGTAGCGGGATTTGGCGATAACGAGTTGCGTGGCGACTGGAACGCATGGTTGCTGACGGCGGCAGCGTCAGGCGAAATCGACTACCTGTTTGATGTAAATGAGCATGTATCTAGTGGTGGCAAATGGCTGCCAGACCTGTCTGATGATGGCATACATCCAAATAACGACGGTCACTTGGTTTTAGATGCAGCATTTCGCCTCATCCTCGCGCAGTTAGTAGTCTAGTCGCAGTGTGATCACCATCC
>JAYXXU010000323.1:0-5607 GCA_036019135.1 Pseudomonadota bacterium
GGTGGGATCGGTATTCTGCATAAAAACATGGAAATTCGCGCCCAAGCCGCTGAAGTCCGCCGTGTCAAAAAATTCGAAGCAGGTATGGTCAAAGACCCGATCACCGTTTCACCCGATTTGACCGTTGGAGAGCTGCTCCAATTGACCCAAGCGCACCGTATTAGTGGTGTGCCTGTGGTACAAGGTGATCAAGTGGTGGGGATTGTTACCAGTCGGGATATGCGCTTTGAGACCAATCATGCGCAGCCTGTCCGCAACATCATGACCCCGCAAGATAAACTCGTCACCGTGCGTGAGGGTGAATCCAGCGACACCATCAAAGCATTGCTGCATCAACATCGCATCGAAAAAGTCCTCGTGATTGGTGACAACTACCAGCTCAAAGGGCTGATCACCGTCAATGATTTTCGCAAGGCTGAACTGTATCCCAATGCTTGCAAGGACTCACAAGGTCGCCTGCGCGTCGGTGCTGCGGTTGGCACAGGTGCAGAGACTGCTGAACGTGCTGCTGCATTGATTGAAGCGGGTGTCGATGTCCTCGTCGTAGATACTGCGCATGGTCATTCACATGGTGTGATTGAGCGGGTGCGCTGGATCAAGCGTGAATTCCCGCATATCCAAGTGATCGGTGGCAATATTGCAACGGGAGATGCCGCACTGGCCTTGCTGGATGCGGGTGCTGATGCGGTTAAAGTGGGCATTGGGCCAGGTTCAATCTGTACCACCCGAATTGTGGCTGGGATTGGTGTGCCACAGATCACCGCGATTGATAATGTGGCACGCGCGTTGAACGAACAAATTCCGTTGATTGCTGATGGCGGGATTCGTTACTCAGGTGATGTGGCCAAAGCCATTGCCGCAGGTGCAAGCGCGATTATGGTCGGTTCGTTATTGGCGGGTACAGAAGAAGCACCTGGCGAAGTCGAATTGTTCCAAGGCCGCTACTATAAAGCCTACCGTGGTATGGGCAGCTTGGGTGCAATGTCTGGCCGTACAGGCTCCAGCGACCGCTATTTTCAAGATGCTAAAGACGGGGTTGAAAAACTCGTCCCTGAAGGCATTGAAGGACGTGTCCCCTATAAAGGCCCAATGAGCGGCATTGTGCATCAGTTGATGGGGGGCTTGCGCTCATCTATGGGCTACACAGGGTCAGCCGATATCGCCGAGATGCGTAGCAAGCCACAATTCGTCAAAATCACGGCTGCCGGGATGCGTGAATCGCATGTGCATGATGTGACCATTACCAAAGAAGCGCCGAACTATCGTGTTGACTAGTGTGTGACGCATTGCATCCGTGCCTTGAATAGACATTATCAAGCCCTTGACCGACTGGTTGAGGGCTTTTTGATAGGAAGTGACACTTTTTGTCAGTTTCAATCACCGCCTCATGCACAAATCTTGACAGAAGTTGATTGAAACTGACGTTTTTTGTCAGTTTGTGCAAAAGCGTGTATCAGCAAGGTAAAAATAGATTGTGATCGGGTTGGCATTTGATTTTTAAAATTTAAATAAAAATCAATATTTTAAATAATTTTTATTGAAGTTGGCATACTAGATGCACTATATAGATCAGACCCAGCTGTAGCTGGATAGTTTCCTCAAGGAGAGTTCGAATGAACGCACAAAAAGGTTTTACCCTGATTGAATTGATGATCGTTGTGGCGATTATCGGTATTTTGGCTGCTGTTGCGATCCCTGCGTATCGTGAATACGTCGCCACCTCATATGGCTCGCAAGCGATGGGTGGTATCTCTGCCTATGTCAGCAAAACCCGTGCTTGTATTGAAACAGGTATTGGTTGCACCACGCTAGGAACAGAAATCACTACAGAAGCTAAAATTTCAGTAGATAATGCACCAGCAGAGAATGCTCCAAGCACGTTGACTTGGACCAATGACGGTTGTGTGTTAAGTGCTGCCATCACTGCCGATGGTGTCTTAACATATAGCATGGTTGCTGGTAGTAAAGCTACTATTGATCAATGTAATAAAGGTGCTGGTCTATAATCGGCTCACTACATAAGAAACCCCAGCACTCTGCTGGGGTTTTTTATGTCTAACTATTTTATAAATAGTTTTTTTTGGCATGGCACTTGCAGATTAACCCTCAATAGGAGGGTTAGTCATGAAGACAACACAGCACGGATTTACACTGATTGAGCTAATGATTGTGGTTGCGATCATTGGTATTTTGGCCGCCGTTGCGATTCCAGCCTATCGAGAGTACGTCTCAACCGCACATGGTGGTGCAGCGATGAAAGGTGTGGGCCATTATGTGATCTTGATGCAGACTTGTGTCTATGATGGGATGGGTTGTCAGCAATTAAATAATCAGATCAACGCCAATCCCAAAATGACCTCCAATCCTACACCGATTGTGCAGAATGCAGATGCAGAGCTGATTTATGATACAGGTACTTGCAAGGTGAGCGCAGCGATGACGGCAATAGGGGCACTAGTCTATACCGCAGACACGACCAATCCCGCAGGTGCAACCAAAGCCCAATGCGAAAAGGGTGCAGCACTCAACTAGTGGGTTCTTATTACCCCAACGTCGGCATGTACTCAGTCAACCGTTCAGAGGTTTTGCGTAGATTGAGACTGAGCAAGGAAGCAACCCCTTTGAGGATATTGATGCCAATTTCAGGATGTAGTTTTAGCACCATTTCAAAGCCTTTACGAGTCATCACCACCACACCCGTGGGACTGGCTGCGCGGACAGAAGCCGAGCGGGTCAACCGATCAATCAATGCCATCTCGCCGATGGAGGCGCCTTTGCTGAGTTTGGCCAAAATAACAGGTTGGTCATTTTGGTTGAACTTGATGACCTCGAGCATGCCATGAATCACAAAGCAGACGTAATCGCCTTTTTCACCTTCCTTAAAGATGAACTCACCTGGTTTGATGGTATTAAAGAACATGTACTTTTCGATGATTTGGATGTCGTTTTCGGACAAGTAGGTAAAAATAGCAACGGAGGTCAAATGCTGTGCTAAATGGTCAGCCATAGCGAACATCCTTGGTCAAAATAGTCGTCGGTAAATCCAAACGCCGATGTTCCATCAGCGGCATTGCTGACCGCTGGGCGATCAGGTGAGTTTGATCATAGCATGCCGTGATCACAGTGGAAGCCCCTGTGTGATCCGCTGCACAAATTTGCCCCATATAATCAATAATGCTGCTGTTGCCCCACGTTTGACGCGTGCCATGCCAACCCACTTGATTCGCACCAATGACCCAGCATTGGCTATCGATGGCACGTGCGCGTAGCAGTAGCGACCAGTGTTGTTGTCCTGTCATATAGGTAAATGCAGACGGTGCAGTCAAAATCTGAGCGCCGTGTTGTCGCAGCGCCAGTGCTAACTCAGGGAAGCGTAGGTCATAACAAATCATTAGCCCCAACATACCAAATGGCGTCTGGGCGGTGACAATCTGATTGCCTGCTTCAAAATGACGAGACTCTTGGTAACCACCCGTACCATCAGCAACATTCACATCAAATAAGTGGATTTTGTCGTAGCGAGCGACGATTTGACCGCTTGGATCAAACAACAAACAGCTGGAGCGAACACGTCCATCAGGAATCATTTGACCATTAGGGCGATAGGGGCAGGGTAGCGAGCCAGCGATAATCCAAAGCCCTAATTGACATGCCCATTCAGCCAGTTGTGCGGCAATCAGCTCAAACTGTGCTGCGGTCTGTTGCTGTTGTCCTGCCGCAAAGCAGGCAAAGTTTTCGGGCAGCACGGCTAGTGATGAACCAAGCGCAGCGACCTGCTGTAACAGCGCATAGGCATCTGCCAGATTTTGCTCGATCTTGTCCTGAGAGGACATTTGGATTGCAGCAATCTGGATCATCAAGGCTGTCGCGTGTGCTTAGGAATGTTGTTGAAGCGCAAAAAATTGTTGGGCTGCTTGTTGTTGGCGGCGTTCCTCGCGTTCGAGTTGTCGAACCAGTGGTTCAAACATGGCCCGATTATTGGCATTCAGGGTCATCAATGCACGATGCGCATCTAACACAGTGTGCAACATCTCATCCTGAGTGGTTTGCTCTTCGGGTAGGGATTGCAGACAGCAGGCTTCGGTATTACGACAATTCAACAAGGTAAACACCTGACCTAGCCCCATACTGTTGGCCAGTGTGGTGAGATCGTCGTTGGTTGAGAGCAATACGGGTTGAATGCGATAGAGCTCACGGATACGAATACCCAATTTGGCAATCACACCGAGTGCTGTACTGTCCATAAATTTAGCATCTGTGAGATCGACCACCACACCTTGTACAGTGGGCAATTGATCTAGCTTATCCAGCAGATGATCAAGGCTACAGCAAGAGGGTGCACGTACTTCGCCTATCAGCTTGAATACGTGGGTACCATCAAGGCCTGCATACTCAATATGACCTAGTGACATAAACATGCCAGTTTGTATGAGTGGAAACTTGATTATCGCATAGTGCTTGAAATTGCAGCAAGTAAAGTCGGTCGATATTCAAGTAAAACCAAGGATTGTTGGCGGATTATGCAGTATTTAAGCAAGATCTGTATTGGACAGACGTGATAGACATAACAAGGCTAAATCGTCAGGTAAGTCAACGGGTGGATGAAACTGCTGACTCGATAGTTGTTCAATCAATTGGTTGAGCTGTTGCCCCAAATTGCCTTGAAAGGCTTCTAATGCACCATCAGAGGCAAAGATCAATTGGGAGTCGGGCGGCAAGTCAATCGTTTGCATTTGAATATTGAGTTGTGCTGTCAAACCCAAGGGAAAACTACTGGCAGTCAAAATTTCGGGCGGCTGATTGGGCTGAATCAAAATTGCAGGTGGGTAGTGCCCAGCGCTGCACCAATGCACTTGGTGGCGCTGTTGATCCAGTAAACCACACAACAGCGTGATATGTTTGCCTGTATTTTGCTGTACCAGTAGGCGATTCATATCATTGAGCAGGTCTTCAGGTCGCCCATCATGTCCATGAAACGCTGCGAGCCATGCACTGAGCAAGCTACTGGCAACGCCATGTCCTGCCACATCGGCCAAGTAAAACAGCACATGTTGCTCATCGACTTTCCAATAGTCGATCCAATCGCCTGACAAAAACGCCGCAGGCTGGTAAAAATGATGTAATTGATAGCCATCAAGTTGTAGGGGATCAGGCAGCAGTGCTTGTTGCAGCTTGACGGCAGAGGGCAGGTCGCGACTGTCTTGTTGTCGTTGATATTGATATCGAATTTGTTCAATGACTTCATCGGCTTGCGCGGGGATGGCATGACGCATCCAGCCTGCGAGTGCACCACGCTGCCATGCCAATGCCAATGCCTCTGCTTGTGTGGCATCTGCAAGGACAATGGTTGGATTTGGCCAAAGATACTGTAAAAACAGACTGACGTCCGCGATTACCAGTGCATAGGCTGGAATCTGCCCCATGTCTTCGACAGCCAGCACGTCAAGCTGTGGAATCACTTGCAGCGACGACATCATCTCAGCGCTGATGGCAGTATCATCAATCAAATAAACAGACACAATCGTCTACTACTGCTGTGGCTGATCAGTATCACCAAACGTACCTTCTTCCAATTCGGCTTCCCCAAACGTCGCGTCCATTGTATCC
>JAYXXU010000324.1:0-9096 GCA_036019135.1 Pseudomonadota bacterium
GTTGTACTGCTGAGTCGGGAATGCCTCCACAGCATAGCCATCAATCGCAATGTCCTGTGTCGCGGCCAGTGTCGAAATCCATAGACCAATCAAAATGAACGGCCACAATCCATAATCCAGCCCCGCCAGAGCCAAGACCACCACACCCGCAATCACCGACAATTGGGTAAACACCAACCAAGTGCGACGCCGTCCTAAGCTCGGAATAAAATAACGATCGACCAAAGGCGCCCAAAAAAACTTAAACGCCCATGGCAAATACAACAGCGACAACATGCCGATCCAGCGCAAATCCACCCCTTGTGTGCGTAAAATCGCAGGCATCGCCACATTAAAAAAATACAGGGGTAACGCATGTGCCAAATACAACAAGACAATCGCAAAGACTGTCAGGTGTAGAACCTGACCTTTTAGTGATGCTTGACCTGTGGATGCAGCAGATGACACCTCGAAAGATTGGCTCATTGCTCCACCAACTGTTGCTTTGCCCACGTCATGGCTTGATCCAACGATAGGCTGACAAAATAAGCACAAGGCCATGCGTTGTGCATCGCCTTGCCATTTAAATGTTGATACTGCTCATCTGAACTGGCCAAGCGTGCTAAACCAAGACAGTATTGTCCCAGTACGGCCTTATTGGCCTTATACCAAACGGCCTCAAGCTGACGATAGTTGGCAGGCAACTGCATATCAGCGGCACTAGAGGTCACAATCGAAAACGGCTGTTGCCGTGCCAACAATGCACTGGTGCGCCTCATCCAGCCAACAAATTCAGCCTCATCAATCTGACCTGCGAAATGCATGTGCACCACAGGCCAGCCAACAACATCAATAGTCATAATACAGAAACGAATGATAATAACTATCATTCTATATTAAAAACTCAGCTCAAGCCAAGACAATCAAACCCCTTAGGCCAATTCGTCTTGATGTTTCGATGGGCTGAGTTTGGGATATACGCTCAAAAAGCGTTCACGATGGCAGTAGTACAAGGTCGCAAATTTTTCAGGCATCTCAAGCAGACCTTGCGACTCATAACACAATGCCTCAGCCACCACTGCATACGGCTTGACGGTATGATCGGGTTCACCAACGACTTTTTTAGCAGCACTGTGATCAAAGATAAAATGGCTCAACATCCGTATGATAGGGCGCAAATAGCCTTTACCAAACACTGATGTTTCGCCCAATAGCAGATGCCAACCTAAATCGTCTGGATCAGCATCATAATAACGCCCCAAGCGATCACGTGCGCCCTCATAGATCTCGGTATAACCGACCCATGCCCCGTTGACACTGACCAAATACAAGCGATGGTGATCATCAGCCAGCATTTTTTCAAAATACACGCTTAAATCAATCATCGACTTGTTGAGTTGCCATTGTGGAATCACATGTTCAGTGTTCATCCACTTATGCAGCAATGGCATATCCTCTGGGTAGCGCACCTGTCGTAAGCCGACTGTGACATCCGCATAATCATCCAACACATACGCATCGGGTAAAGCTGCCGATCTGGTTTTCATCATCTTGCTCCTATGGTTTGCATGCCAATGCTTAACATGCCTTGAATGTGTCGATAGACTGATGACGCTGACTCGGGGAAGAAAATTTTTGCGGCTGAGCTGCTGCGAATTGGGCATGCCAACGTTGCAGCACTTCGGGGTGAATGGGATTATCCATCGGATCTAAAATCACTGGCTCTGGCCGCTCTGCATCATCGGCATAGCCTTTGGTAAACAAGCGCACCCGATTCAAGCAGATATGCTCAAATTTTGGTCGCTGGATCTCAAATTTTGCAATGCGCTCCTGTAATTCTGGATGCGCAGCATGAAACGCTGTCACCACATCGGCGACCTGCTGCCAAAACTCAGCCTCAGTACAGCCAAAATCCGCCATAAAAATGCTCGACAGATAGCGGTAATGCACAATAAACAAGCCAGTAAAAATAAAATGACTCAGATCCTTGGCTGCATGCCGTAACAATAAATCGGTATCGGCAGGTAAGCCATCTAACTCAGGAAAAGCCTCATCGACCACATTAACATCATCAATAAAGTCTTTGATCACCATGCGTTTGGGCACGCCATTTTCGTGAATCAGCAAGCTATTTTCACCATGTGGCGAAAACACCATGCCATAGCGATACAGGCAGTACAGCAAGGGCGTTAAACACACCTGCACAAAGGTTTTAAGCCAAACCAATGGTTCTAGACCTGAGCGCGCAACCAATGCCGCTATAACTGAATCTCCCGCCAGATCTCGATGCACCAAGGCAGCTTGGGTCAGCACTTGCTGATTGGGCTGCAAATAAGGCTGTACGCTCTCGCGCCATAAGCAGCCGAACAACTCATGGAATTGATACGGCGCACCCTCAACCTGATCAAAACACGGCTGTTGAATGGTCAATGTCGCCAATTCTCCGAGCATCACCAAGCCTGTTGCTTGCAGTTGTGCATCCTGTTGTAGTGTGTGCTGTAACCATGTGGTCAGTGCAGGTGCAGCTTGATTGCGAGCAGAGGGTAGCCCGCGATAGACGGCAGTATTAAAAATACTCAAGGGCAACTTGACATAGTGCCGCTGCGGTGCAGAGGTATTACTAAAAGTGCGAATCGATTGCATCGGTAGGTATTGATCAGATGACCAATCCAAAGCAATAATCTGGCCTTGGGCGATCTGACCCGCATAGGTGCTGACCAACCACTGATGCCATTGCCAAGGATGCACAGGCAAATAGTAATATGTATCAGGATCTTGGCCACGTGCTTGAATTTGACTAATAAACTGCTGTCGTTGCTCAGCATCCAGTTCATGCTGATACAAATTCGCCGCATTCCATGTAGGGGTACTGCGATAGATTGCTAAGTCCCGATGTACCGCAACCCAGAACAGCGCCTGTTGTTGCTGCATCTCAGGGGCAAAGTCTCGATAATCTTGATAACCAAATCCCAAGCGTCCTTTGCTCATCACCAGCCACGGATGGCCGCGCAATGCACCCTCAATTTCCGCAGCAGGCAAATCAATCAACGCTGCACTACTTGGACGCTCGGCATTCAGCAAATGTGCTTCGGCCAACCACGTCTGATTCATCTCTTTGATTAAATAAGCCAACGTAAAGGGCTTCACCTCAACGCGGCGGGCAATCGCCACAATCAACTGGCTCAGATCCCATGCGGGCTGATGTTCGCCTTGTTGATGCACAGAGCCAGAATCAATGCGCCAATGTCCCAGTAGGTGGCGCTGACCTGTAAACAGGTACTGTATCTCTCCTAGATCCAGATGATATTGTCCATCACCTAGTGCGCTGGCCGTGATGATTTTTTCATACAAAAACTCAGCAATCGTCATCTCAATCAAACGCTGCCCAGCCAACTGCCATTGCGTTTGAGTCACGGGTAAGGTTTCGATACGCATAGATTAAATACTCCGTTGTAACGGTAAAGAAGCGGTATGAGCTGATAGCCCCCAATAAATCGCCAGCCCTGAACCAGCCAAAATCAACGCCGCCAACCAAAATGGCGCTGCCAAACCCCAGCCCAACACCACCCAAGCCGCCAGCAGCGGCGCTACAAGCTGACCTGCATGCTGCACCGTACTTGACAGACTGAAATACCAGTGCGGGCTATGTTCTGCGTTGGCAAACAAATACATCTCCAGCAAAGCCTGACCCAATAACATGCTAAAACCAAACAACATGCGTGCAGCAACCAACTCATAAAAACCCTCTGCAAAGGCTTGCCATGCCAAGCTCAACGTCAACAATACCAACATCAGCGCATAGGCTTGCTGGACTTGAATCCGCTTGACCCAAGCGGTATGCAAGATCGGAAAGACGGCAAAAGCCATCAATGAGGGAATCAAATACAAATAAGCCGACGACAACCGATCTACCGCCAACACCTCGCTGCTATATGCCGTCAGATAAGGTCGAATACTGTTAACAGCGATGCTAAAACCCAACACCAGCAATCCATACGCCATGATGGTGCGGGCTGCCCATGCCGATTGAATGGCAGGCGAGACAGTAACATCGGCATCATTGATTGCTATTGAGTCAGGCGATGATTGGATTGACGATGGCTTGGCGTGCAACAACTTGGCATTTTGGCGGCGATGGCGAAACACCAACACACAGAGCCCCACCTGTAACAGATCCAGCAAGGCTACTACCACGAACATCTGTAGCGGATTGGTCAGCTCCAATACCCATGCGCTTGCCAGCGCTGATGCAATCAGCGCTGCATGCACCACCAATTGGACTTGTCCCACTGTACTGGCTTGTTTTTTCTTGCCTTGTAGCTCAATTAATAAGCTATAAAATAAAAAATAACTGCTCTTAAACAGCAATAACAGCACCGATAACACCAAAAAAACTGAGAGATTCGAGGCTTGTGACAGCAATAATGTCACGGCGGCGGCCACACTTTGACCGATGATCAGCAGCTTGAGCGGATCATAGCGCCGTGCAATAAAGCCCCAAATCGGCGCACTGAGCAGTACAGTGAGCCGACATAACGCCACATACTGTCCCGTCAGAGCCAAGTCCTCAACGCCGAAAACTTGTGCAAAAAACTGCGGATAAAACGGTGACAAAATCGTTTCAGTAAAAACAAATAAAAAGCCACACACCAACAATAAATAAGCACTATTGCGTTGCCCACCCGACCTCATGGTGTCGCGCTCTGCACAATGGCTGTTACCGGTGGCGCACCAAAACGCTGAAACGTCTGTTGCTCACCCAATCGAAAGGCTGTATGCCCCAACAAATGATTGGCAATCGTTGCCGCACGATACGCCCCCATCCCCAAATCAGGTGTACCAATCCCATGCGTGTGTAACTCGGCATTTTGTGCAAAAATATGGCCATTCGCATGATGCTGAACGCGATAATCCAAACCGATCTGGAGCCGCTGCTGGGCGTCCAAGTCCAATACTTCTGACAACCCTGCCAAGCAATCGGGCAACCGATGTTGATAGCCCGTCGCCGCAATCACATAATCGGTGACCACCTCAAATTCGGCCTGTTGTTGCAACTGACGGAATTGCAATACCACACGTCCCTGATCCATTCGCGCCGCACACAGCTCACTCAGCCCCGAAATGGTGGCCTGTAAGGGCTGACCTGCAATGGTACGGTGATAAAATTTTTGATAGATATCCGCGATGGTCGAAAAACTAATGCCCTTATAAAACAAACCTTGATTTGGGATCAGTTGATCCTTCAATGCTTGCGGCAACGCATAAAAATACTGCATATAATCTGGGGTAAAATGCTCCAACCCCAATGCCGAATACTCCATTGGAAAAAAACCTGCCGAACGAGTCAACCAATGCAGCGCAAATCTAGCCTGTCCTTGTGGCTCACATTGCTGATCGAATAAGGACGAAAATACCTCTGCCGCTGATTGCCCAGAACCGAGGACAACCACATCACCTGACTGATGGATTGGCATCCGCTGTGCGTACCATGCCGAATGAAAACAGCGCTCGGGATGTTGCTGCATCAACTGCTGCAAACAAGATGGCAAGGTCGGCACTGTGCCTGTCCCCAAGACCAGATGCTTGGCCTGATAACACTGCTGTTGCTCACCTTGCTGTACTCGAACCTCAAACCCACCATCGGGCAATGCTCGAATATCTACAACCCGATGATCAAACTGCAATCGATCCAGTTGCTGACTGACCCATTGGCAATAGTGGTTATATTCCAATCGTGGAATATGCAGCTTTTCTAAAAAATAAAACTGAAATAGCCGATCATGCTGCTTTAAGTAATTTAAAAAACTAAACCGACTGGTGGGATCGACCATACTGACCAAATCCGCCATAAACGGCACTTGCAACGTGGTATTGGGCAGCAGCATGCCATCGTGCCAAGAGAACTGTGATTTTTGTTCAAAAAACACATACTCCAATCGGGTTTGATCAGTGGATTGCTGTTGCTCATGCAGCAATGCCGCCAAACTCAAATTAAATGGCCCCAAGCCAATGCCAATAAAATCAAGCATGGCTCAGCTCCTCCGTCAGCGGCTGGCGAGGCGGTTGCTGCTGTGCATGACGCTCTGTCCCCACATACAACGGGTTATCAATCTGTACATACACAGACTGAAATTCGACGGGAGCAACCAACTCATCCAGCTCATGTAGGCGAGTCATCAGATTGCCTTTATAGGGTAACGTTGGCTCATGCAACACGCGTTGCAGCAAACTACTGTCTGGATAGCGCTGCTGCTGTCGCTGCAAACAGGCTTGTAACTGCGTCAAGAGCACCCGCTCATCAATTGCCCCTGTTGCCCCCAGTGCATTGACCAAGCCAAACAAGGTATTGCCAAAGAAATAATAAATAAATCGCTCATCGACAAAGTCACGACTGCCAACTGACTCAGCCGCGCCCGCCAACACGGGAAACATCTGCATGATGTGGCTGGCATGTTCTTCGATGTAATAAAAGCCTTGATTGTCCCGCAGCCAAAATTGCGCTGGCCAATAATCGACCAGCTCAAGCAAGGTGTTTTGTTGGTGTGCTTCAAACGCCATGCCATAGCGATGATAAATCGCCAACATTGGCTCGACTGCCACCTGCAAAAACCGCTCAAACCATGCCTGAGCCATCGCCTGTTCGGACTGTTGGTGACGTTGCGCCAGCACGGCCAAAATAGCATTCAAACGATTGCGTGGCTGATCAGGCTGATCCTGACACAGTGCAGCCATACAACTGACTTGCTGTCCCTGTACGAACGGATTATCACGCAAGATACAAATGGTTTCATTGACAACCTGCCCATCCAATTGCACAGCAATCCATGCAGGATCGTTGATGGCTTTTAAGCTGGGATAATCACTCTTCAGTTGTTGCCCAAATGCGCTATGCCACAGACGACAGCTCATTTCACCGCGTAGACACTCCCGATAGAGATTAATCCGTACCGAGTTGGTGATCGACACCGATAAAGACGGCTTAAACATCCATGGGGCTGTGCCACACAGAGTGCGCACCGAAGTTGATGGTGACAACTGCCAACCCAACTCGCCCAAGTTCAATCCCTGTCCGCGCTGTTGCAACTGCTGCCAAACGGGCTGTCCCATCAGGTAACGTGCTTGCCACGGGTGTAAAGGCAATAATTTCCATGTCGGATATTCAGCCAATATCGACTGCTGTGCCATCGTCAACAGATTGGACGCGATCAACTCAGCACGCAGCAACTCTGCTGTTGAGCGATCAAAGGCATCGCCTTCTGTAATCACGTCAGGATGAACCAACCAAAAATGTAATTGGCACTGACCTTGTGTTTCAGGCGAAAATCGCACAATGTCCTGATGCACAAATCCTTGGCGACTTTTTGGTGCAGGGTGCATGGCATGCCCCAGCAATAACGACTGTTCTGACTGCACAAAATCTTGTTGTAATGCACTGATTTGATCCAGATCGGCCGCACGATGCTGCAAGTACAACGCCACAGCATCCCGACTTTGTACCCATCGCTCCACTAGACTAGCTGCATCTAATCCATCTGAATTGGATTGCACAATATCTTCGAGCAACAAACTCGCCAAGACCACAGCACTCAAGCTACGCCATTGATGATCACGCCAGACATAGGGCAAGCTGGCCAAGCGATGTCGGCCGACAACACTGACATAGCTCAGTGGCACAGCCACTGTTAGGCTGAGCGGATGTAGGCTCAACCACAATAACGTCTGATTCTGGCTGATTTGGCGTTGCGTTTGATTTTGCTGTTCGACTGCGAGCAGCTCGCCACGCCCTGTTTCTTGACAATACGCATTGATCAGATGCTGCATGGCCAAACGATTGGCTAAAGCCTTCATGCCAATGACTCCGATGCGGTGGCCAAAATCTGCTTGGCCTGCTGTTGTATGAGGCTGAGCAATTGCTGAAGATCGCTCAGTTGAATACTAGGATTTAATAAGGTGAGCTTGAGACTGGTTTGGTCTTGGAATCGGGTCACCCCGATATTGGCCTGTCCTGCGGCCAATAGACGATCTGCCAAGGTTTGATTGAATGCATCCCAATGGCTGTGTTGTAAAGCAGTGGGGGTCACGCGGAACAACACACTCGAGAGTTGTGGTGTTTGCAACAGCGTCATATCAGCCGTCTGTTGGATCATCGGTGCAATCTGTTGAGCCAATCGAATGCCATGTTCAATCAGTTGACTAAACTGATCCAATCCCAAAGCCTCCAAACTCATCCACAGTTTCAGTGCATCAAAACGGCGGGTGGTCTGGAGTGACTTGGCCACCAGATTGGGTACACCCTGCGACTCATCAAATGCCGAATTCAGATAATCGGCCTGATAATGCATCAGTTGATAATGGGCAGGATCTTTGAGCAAAAACGCCCCACAGCTAATCGGCTGAAAAAAATGCTTATGAAAATCCAGCGTCACCGAATCGGCTTGCTCAATCCCATCTAGCCAATGCCGATAGTGCTTGGACAGCAATAATGCTCCACCCCAAGCCGCGTCAACATGCAGCCAAATGCGATGCTGTTGGGCAATGCTGGCAATCTCCAATAGGGGGTCAATAGCACCTGAGTCTGTCGTGCCTGCGGTGGCCACAATCGCAGCAATCACCGCACCATCGCGCTGCAACTGCGCGACCAACTCGCTCAGTGCGCTGATCTGCATCTGACCATTGGCATTGACTGGCACACTAACTACTGAGCCGAAACCCAAACCTAGCAATGCCATGTTTTTTTGCACCGAAAAATGCGCATTGGCTGAACAAATCACCTTGATCCGCTGATGATCTGCGGGCAGGCCATGCGTTTGTACCCGACGCCGCCAGACTTGCTGTACCACACGGTCGCGTGCCAACAGCAACCCCATCAAATTGCTTTGCGTGCCTCCACTGGTAAACACGCCTGCATCACCCGATGGATACCCCAGTCGAGCTCTTAACCATGCGATCAGCTTGACTTCCATCACACTGGCTGATGGGCTCTGATCCCAAGAATCCAAGCTTTGATTGCTGGCATTCATCAGCACTTCTGCCACTTGGCTGACCACCAAGGTGGGACAGTGCAGATGTGCCACACAATACGGATGATGTACTGCCAAGCTATGCTGTAAATAATCC
>JAYXXU010000325.1:0-1517 GCA_036019135.1 Pseudomonadota bacterium
CTTCGGCAGTCGCGTTTAGTACACCTGCAATCCCTTGGTAGCGCAGCATCGGCACACGAACGTCTTGTTTACCATTTAGTTGAATCTTAGCCTGATAAGCTCCCGCAGGCAGTTGCCCTGTAGTCTCACGTAGCTGGGTTTGAATGTCTATCTGATTTTGTTGTTTGGGCTGCATCTGAACAACCACTTGCCCTTCACTGCTGTCTAGCAGACCGACCGCAGGCAGCTCACGTTTTAGATTTTGCCAGCTTGCACGCACCACCATGGGTAAGCTGTCATTACTCAGTGCACCCTGCTTGCCTACCGAAGCAATCAAGACCTCCCCATTATCTTGGCGCAATTCAGCCGCAATCTGGGTCAAGGCATCACTCATCTGACCGCTACTCTTGAGACGGGCATTCAATGTTGCAGGCAAATAGGCTTGTACAGGCTCAGGTGCAATCTGGCGAATATTCAAGCCACGTGTTTGAGCGCTGACTTGCCAATCCAAACCATCGACCCAGCCCAATTGTCCTGCGGCATCCAACTGCCCATCCATCAGCAGCGCGTTTAGGCGACTAATCGTCAACCCCTTAAAATCAGTAGATAGATCGGCATCATATTGACCTTTTGGCACATCTTTGCCTTGTAGATCAGTGATCACCTTAAGCTCAATACCCGATACCGTTCCGACCAGATCAAGCTGACCCTGTGTCGATTGCAGTTGTTGCGCCAGCGCAACTGGCCACGTCACATCTGACCAATTGAGTTGACCCTGAAACGGCACACCTTCGCGCACAGGATGGGCAGTCAACTGCCCCAATAGTTGGCCTTGCGCGCTGTCATTTTGCCATGGCAAACCCAGCTTGGCCTGCACAGTGTCTAGGCTACCATCAACATCCAAAGCGATTGACCCAAAATCCATCTTGCTCAACGCATTGATCTGCAATTGACCTTTGGCTTCAATTGGATATAGACCTTTGAACTGCATTTTTGCAGAGACCCCAGCCAAGCTCAACAACTCCCCCATTTTCATACTGGAGTCTTTTAATGAGAGCTGGTCTTTGGACCATAGGGCATCTTTTAAGATAATCGTGTCAATTTTGACTTGGCTATCAGGCAAATTATGAATGGTTAAATCATGGACAAACGCACGATCCAATCGCAACACGAACGGCAAGCGAATCGGCTTAAACTCAAAAGGCTTTTTTTCGGAAGGAACCGTTTGAATAATCCGTAGTCCCTGTAGAGATGCACGCCGCAAGTGAATTTCACGTTGTACAATCGCACGCCAGCCAATTTGGACACTCGCTTGATCAATTTCAATTCGCTGCTTCGGCAAGACGACTCGAATGTCATCGAGTACCACACCTTGACGGATATTGCCACTCGCATAGCGATATTGAATCAACTGTTGCTGACCACCCATCCATGACAACAAGCGACGCGTTCCTTCGTCAGTCCCCGCCACATACAACAAGGTGCTCAATAACAACAATAGCAGTGTGAATAACGCTAACAGTAACCATAGCCACCAG
>JAYXXU010000326.1:0-3094 GCA_036019135.1 Pseudomonadota bacterium
TCAATGGTCAGCCAGTCTCAGGATGGGTGGAAGTGACCCGTTTGATTCGGCAAGCGCCAGAACAGAGTATGACGCTGAGCATTCTACGGGACGGTCAAGTGCAAACCTTGTCGGTTATGCCGCAGGCCAAGCGTGATGCCATGGGCACACCGTATGGGTTTTTGGGCATTGGTGTGGCACAGCCTGCCGCTAGTCAATTGGAAGCACCCGCAGAGTATCGCCAAACCATTCAACATGATCCGTTGACTGCTTTGGTAAAGGCCACAGTCAAAACGTGGGATCTATCGGTACTGACGGTGAATGCATTTGGCAAAATGATCTCAGGCTTGATTGGCCTCGATAATCTATCAGGACCAATCACCATTGCCAAAGTTGCGGGGCATACGGCAGATTTAGGTTGGGCTTCTTTCATTGGTTTTATGGCGTTAATGAGTGTCAGTTTAGGGATTTTGAACCTATTGCCAATCCCTGTATTGGATGGTGGGCATCTGGTGTATTACCTGATTGAGGCGATTCGTGGTCGTCCTGTATCAGAACAGGTGCAGATGATTGGCTTGAGAATTGGTATAGCAATGCTCGGTGTCTTGATGTGCTTGGCATTGTTTAATGATTTTAGCCGTTTAGGTTGACCTTGTTGCTGTGGTTAATCTTTGCGAAATGATGAACTAATCGGATTGGAATATTTGGCATGAGGCACTCTTTTTATACCCTGCCACTCACATTGGTGACGGCGATGGCTGCGGTCAGCAGTGTTGCATATGCAGAAGATTTCATCGTGCGTGATATGCAGATTGAAGGCTTAGTTCGTTTAACCCCCGCATCTGTGTATGGCTTGCTGCCGATCACCAGTGGTGAGTTAGTCAGTGAGGCAAAAATTGCAGAAGCGATTCGCGCGCTCTACAACAGCAACAATTTTGATGATGTGCAGGCCAAGCGAAGTGGTGATGTGTTGATCTTTAGTGTGATCGAGCGCCCAGTGATTGCCAGCATCAAATTTGAGGGCAATAAGCTACTGCCTAAGGACAGCTTGGAAACAGGCTTTAAAACCCTTGGCTTGACCGAAGGGCAAGTGCTACAGCGCGCCGTATTACAAAACATCGAAAATGACCTTGAGCAGCAATATGCACAACAAGGTCGTTATGATGCGGATGTACAGATTGAGACCGTACCACGTCCGAATAATCGTGTTGATTTGAATTTTAAGTTTATTGAGGGTACGCCATCACGCGTGGTAGACATCAATATTATTGGCAATACCGTGTTCAGTGATAAGGATATACAAGAGGCATTTGCCGTTAAAGCCTCGTCGTGGTCATCGATTATTACTCGTAATGATCGTTATGCGCGTGAACGCTTATCTGCCAGCCTTGAAAGCTTGCGCAGCATGTACCTGAACAAGGGCTACATTAATTTTGAATTAAACAGTGCACAGATCACCTTGAGCGAAGACAAGAAAAAAGTCTTTGTTGAAATCAGTGTGAATGAAGGCCAGCAATATCGGTTTGCAGAAACCAAGTTCTTGGGCGATCCGTTGTTTGATACCGCAGAGTTGATGCCCTTATCCGTGTTTAAAGCGGGCGATATTTATTCCCAAGCCCAAGTGAATGCCAGCCGTGAATTGCTGTCGCGTAAGTATGGCAATGCTGGCTATTATTTTGCCGAAATCAATCCGATTCCTGAAATTGATGAAGCCACCAAAACGGTTCAGATGACCTATTTTATTAATCCAGGTCGTCAGATTTATGTGCGGCGAGTGAATTTTTTGGGCAACACCAAAACCGCAGATGAAGTCATGCGCCGTGAGCTGCGCCAAATGGAAGGTGCTTTGGCCTCAAACGAAAAAATCAACCTGTCCAAAATTCGTCTAGAGCGTACGGGTTACTTCAAATCCGTCTCTGTTGAGGCGGCGCGTATCCCGAATAGTCCTGATCAGATGGATGTGAATATCACAGTTGAAGAGCAGGCTTCAGGCACGAGTACTGTTGCGGTCGGCTATTCTGCATCAGGTGGGGTGACCTTTACGTTGGGCTTGAGTCAAACTAATTTTTTGGGCACAGGTAATCAGGTAAATATTGATCTATCACGCTCAGAGACGTTAGATAATTACAATATTGGTTTGGTTGATCCATACTTTACGATTGATGGAGTGAGCCGTGGCTATAACGCTTACTACCGCAAAACCAAACTTGATGATAGTTTGAACATTAACAACTATGTGACTGACTCCTTGGGCGGAGGCATTAGCTTTGGTTATCCTGTGGATGAAAATCGCAATGTCAGTATCGGTTTGAATATCGATCAAACGGCGTTGACCACAGGGTCTTTCGTGGCTAAAGAAATCCGTGATTTTATTTTGGCGAATGACGGTAAAGAATTGATCGCTCCTGTCCAGAATGATGCAGGTGATCTGATTAATGCAGGTCGTTATCGTGGTGAGTACCTGACGTATAATCTTAACCTGTCATGGTTGCACAACACCCTGAACCGTCCTGTGTTTGCGACCCGTGGCCAACAGCATCGGGTGTCTTTGGATATTGCACTACCAGGCAGTGATCTTGAGTACCAGCGTTTGACCTATGATGGTCAGGTTCTGTTTCCGCTGGGTGAAAAATTTGCACTGCGAACCTATACTCGGTTGGGTTATGGTAACGATCTACCCTTCCATAAAAACTACTTTGCGGGTGGCTATGGTTCGGTTCGAGGCTATCGCAATAATACCTTGGGGCCGCGTAGTGAGATCGTTGGCTTTGAAGACTTTGACTTTCAAGATCAAGAGCCAATTGGTGGTAACGCATTGATTCAAGGTGGAATGGAGGTGATTTTGCCGTTGCCATTCCGTGGCGATTGGACACGCCAAATTCGCCCAGTTATCTTCGTTGAAGGCGGGCAGGTATTCAACACGACCAAGAATGATTTTGAAATTAATAGCGAGTCATTTCGTATGAGTGCTGGGGTTGGCTTTACATGGATTACCGTGATTGGCCCCTTGTCTTTAAGCTATGCTTATCCAATCAACGATCAAGCGGGCGATGAACGTAAATCCGTTCAGTTCGAGATTGGTCGTTTGTTTTAATTCATTGTCCATCTGACATGG
>JAYXXU010000327.1:0-1870 GCA_036019135.1 Pseudomonadota bacterium
ATGGCAAATTCTTGCATTCACATCCACCTGATTGATCTGTGCAGCCGAGCATGGCTATTGAGCATAGTCACATCCTGACAGCGCTGCATTTTCGCACATCCCACAGCCCCAGATGCATCTCGTCAGACAAAAAACCTAAAAATCACCAAAAATCCGCACGATTTTCAATGCAAATCCGTTGCTCAGTCAGCGGATGATCAAATGCTAAGCGCTGGGCATGCAACGCCAAGCGTGAGAGCACTGCCTGACCTGCGGCATCGGCATACAACAAATCGCCCGCAATCGGATGCCCCAAATACTGTAGATGTACCCGAAGTTGGTGCGAGCGCCCAGTCACAGGCTGCAAGAAGACGGGCGTGACCCATGCGTCTCCAAGCTGACGTGGCGGCTGCGCCTGCCAATGCGTAAGGGCATGTTTAGGGTGAGTCTCATCTGCAATATGCATCGGTGGCCGTGTTGGGTCATACCGAACAGGCACATCAATCTTACCTGCCCCGCATAACTCCCCCAATGCTAAGGCCTGATATTGCTTCTCGGTTTGGCGCAACTCAAACTGCCGAGAAATATGCCGTTGTGCATGCTTACTACGGGCAAACACCATCAGTCCCGAAGTATCACGGTCTAGCCGATGTACCAATAAGATACGAGGATCGCACGCCACTAGTCGGGTCAGAACGCTGTCAATCAAATCCCCCTTGCCAGGCACACTTAACAACCCCGAAGGCTTATTAATCACCACGAACTCGGGATCATCATGAATCAAAATTTGGCTTAAAAAATCGGACATCAATGGCAAATTTCACACAGATATAGTGCCTAGTTTGACAGAAAACCAAACGAATGCAAAAACAGAACAGGCATTAGTGGCTTACACTGCATCCTATATATCATCGAACTGCTCTTCAACCATATGCTTGGACAGGCGGCGAGCATCAATTCGTCGGCCAATCTGCCATGCATCAATCAGGGCATACAGGTAGACCATTCCTACACTCAACACCAATAATGCCAGCCCTTGCGGCTCTGCGAGTTGTTGTTTGAATAACAAGACCATGACACTCATCACGAGCACGCCATACGCCAACATCGCACGGAACCAACGCCTCAAATATAAATAACCCGCAGCAGGCACAATCAGTCCCAATAAAAATGCTACTGTTGAGATCCGCATGTCTCATATCCCCATCATTTTCAGCATCTTTTTTTCAATCAGAATATCGCCATCTCTTGACATATAGAAAGCGGCATACGCCACTACGCAGATCCATCTTAATCAGAGATGCGCAATAGACAACGCCAAGCTCATTACATCAGATAGCGCCAGTATTATTAGGCACACACAGCATAACACAATGGCAGAAGCTGATTGGATACATCGCTCTTTGCCAAAAGAGCCTAATTTTTCGACCCAGAACCCACCAGTCATCCAAAATGCGCTTTATTTTCGATTTAGAACATAATATAAATAAATTCGAACAAACGAGTCTAGGAATGATTCTCTAATGAAACAAAAGTCGCTCAGCATCGTCACCACAATCGCAGCAACCCTACTGTCTACGCCTGCAATTGCCGCAAAATACTACAACTGCGCCACACAACAAGGCTGTGTGGCCAGCCAAGATATTCGTGTCAGTTCTAGCTATGCTAAGACTCGACATCCATTGGTGTTAGCACATGGTATTGCAGGTTTTAATCAAATCGCAGGTGTCGATTATTTTTATGCGATTCCACAAGATCTGACGGCCAATGGTGCACGTGTTTTTGTCTCCAAAGCCTCGTCTTTCAATGCTTCTGGTGATATTCGTGGTGAACAATTACTAGCACAAGTCGAAGATATTATGGCAATCAGTCAAGCCCAAAAAGTCAACTT
>JAYXXU010000328.1:0-1312 GCA_036019135.1 Pseudomonadota bacterium
AAGAGCGTCTTGGCCGTTTACCGTTTGCTGGGGTTCTGGCACGTCTGCTGGATATTCGTAGCGCGGGGGTCATTGATCTTCGACATGGCAGTGTGCGGGATGATGACTGGGAACATTTAGATGGACGGCGTGGTCAGGCGGATGATATTCGCAAACCTGCCCCACTGCCTGCTCGCATCAAAGCTTATCTGGTCGCTGGTACGCTTGAGCGTGCGCCAAATAGCTCCAAAACCATGGAAGTGGTCGGTGACTACCTCGTCAGTGTCAAAAGTGCCCTCGGCGAACATGACAATCCACTGTATCGTCTCAATGTGCCTGAGCAACGTAAGGCTGTGTTTTATGGGATTAATCACTTTCAGTTGCAGTACCATGCTGCGGTGCGTGATCAGGTGATTGCATGGTTGATCCCGAATGCCTATCTACCACATACCAGTCACAATACACGCGTGGAGTATGTAGAAGGCTAAGCCATTCCCACTCAGAACGATGCCCAAACAGGAGCGCTAAACTGCGCTCCTGTTTTCATTTATATCCCTCAGAAGTGACACGAGACTCGGTTGATTTTTTATTTTTTTTAAAAAATGTAGCACTAAGGTAAAAAATGTATCTATCACATCAGCCCATCTGCTTTTAAAGCCTAGCTAATCAAACAGAAATAAAAAAAACAATTAAAATACAACAGCATATAAATACAAAATCTTAGCACATCAGTTTTTTTAACATCACCAACAATCAGATGAAGTACCGCTAATGATTGTATTTTTTGCCAATTGGTTCACATTATTAAAGGGTGAACGTATGGGCTCTTTTGAGGCACGCGCCTCGTTTTGAATGGATGGATTCGTCATGGCTATTATCAATGGTACAACCTCACTTGGTGTCAACAACTCAGATGTACTGAATGGAACGGCTGATGCTGATACCATTAATGCAGACCCTAGCTTGTTGGGCGCGGGTGATGACACAGTCAATGCTGGCGATGGCAACGATCTGATTTTTGGCGGTGGAGGCACTGATACCCTCAACGGCCAAAATGGTGATGATGTCATCAATGGTGAAGGCGGTAACGATATCTTGACAGGTGGTGAAGGTGCAGACACCTATCGAGTCGATGTTGCTTCTGTACTGGGTCTGTTAGGGGGGGATGGTGATGATCTGATCATTAACACAGCAACTGACCAAGTCATGGATACCATTGAGCTATATGACAGTAGCCTATTGGATCTGAGCAGCTTGCTCTCAACTCTGCTCTTGAACCCCTCCGAGGTACTGAGCCGCTCAGGCAATGATCTGATTATTAATTATGGAGGCA
>JAYXXU010000329.1:0-1972 GCA_036019135.1 Pseudomonadota bacterium
GACATGCAACTCCCTACTGCACCCGCTTACGCCGTCAGTGCAGCTACCAAAACTGATATGCACGTCCGCGGGTGGCGTTATTTGCGTCAATGGGGGCAGCAATGGCCCTTATGTTATCCAGAAGCGGCGATTCATTATTTGGCGGAATATCAAGCGCCTGAATCAAGTTATGCCGGTTTTTGGCCACAGGCGTGGTCGCTGAATCATATTTTATTTCATGAGATTCCGCAGGGCTACGGTCGTTATCATTTTTCGGTCTATCAAAAAAAGTTGTACCACCCCAAGCATCGTGCCTTCAATGAGGTCTGGTTACGTTCACCAGAACCACTGTTCAAGTTGATGGGCATCGCGCGGGCTGAGGCAATTCGTCAATACGCTTGTGATGCACTCAAGCATGATTTTCGTAGTCAGTTGCGTGATGTCGAAATAACACGGATTCATACGCTGGCGTTGATTCCCGTGGCCAGTGCCGCACGTGATGAGCTTCTAGTCTGGCTATTGCAAAACTCACCACGCTATGAACAACAACAGTTTATCACTCTCGGACTGCACACTGTGGTGATTGAACTGTTGGAGTCTGCATCGGTTGAGGCGCAAGCCTATGCCATCGGCTATGCCAAGACCTACGCCGCAGATTTAGACCTCGCCACCGTGCTACGTTTGGCCGAAAACGCCAATCCGAAAGTACGCGAGTTTGCGATTGAATTGCTCAAATCGCGTGATCCACGACAGGCAGTCGGCTTGGCTGCATGGGGGCAACTGCTCGATTCACAGCATCATCATGTGTTAGCGGCGCAGCAACTATCGAGTCAGTTCAATGCCAATGAGCTAAATCTGGCATGGTTTGAACAGCGATTACGCGGTGGGCAACGGCATAGCGTGGCATTTGTTGAAAAATATTTACAGCAGTATCATCCGATTGCCAAAATCCCTGCCAGCTATTTTGAGCAGATTTTAACACAACTCCCAGAACATTATGCGTATCGTAACAGTGCAGAATTTGCACTGAACATGCTGGAAAAAATTGGGGTCAAGCAGGTACAAGCGGCTAGCGTCCAACTATTATTGCTGCATCCTTTAGCCCAGACGCGTGTGCAACGTTGGCTGGCACTTGAAGACTACCCCGCCTCAGCATTGCCGATGTGGTATTGGCATGCGCTGGCTTACCAACCCGATTGGGAACAGCAAACCGAGTTTCGCAATTTTTGTCGTGATGCCACCTACGACTGGCTCAAGCGATTGCATTTTGATGCGGATCTGGCAGAAACCGTGCGTGCTTGGCTCGCAGATGTGCGGCGTTTTGTGCCTGCGAGCTTAGGATTTGACTGGTTGTTGACCTTAGCCCAACGTGAAGAAAGCCAGTATCATGACTTTGCGGTGGATCGGATGATTCGGGCATTTGTCCCCGCCGATTTTGCACCAACGCAGCAGATTGCAGACAGCGACACTCCGATGTCAACGGATGCCACATCTGTCGATTTGCAGCAACAAAGCTTCTTGTTTACGGGCAAGCTCAGCACCATGACGCGTGCCGAGTCAGAACAAAAAGTCACGGCGGCGAATGGCAAAAATGCCAATGCAGTCAATAATAAACTGGATTATTTGGTGATTGGTGACGACGGTTCGCCGCTGTACGGCAATGGTCGCAAAGGCAGTAAACAGGTCAAAGCCGAATCGCTGATTGCAGCGGGCGCGTCTATTAAAATCATTTCCGAAACTGCTTTTTTGCAGATGTTGGTCGGTCAGTCACGCCAAGCCAGCCAAGATCAAACTTTGGCAGGTTGTGAGGTGTTGTGGCAGATGGCAACTGCTCAGCCCAATACGCCGCTCAGTCGCTTGGCCTTGCAGTACATACGCCATCATCATCCCAAACTGTGCCTAAAACTGACGGATCGTCCTGTCGATCCTGATGCAGAGATTCCTGCGGCGTTTTTGACGCTCGAGCGCTTCCAGCCGCTGCTGAATCATCTGT
>JAYXXU010000330.1:0-7390 GCA_036019135.1 Pseudomonadota bacterium
TATATGATCTTGGGGCTAGGCGATGTGTATTTGAGTGCGCCCTGTGCTGTGCCACTTGATCCAAGGCATCGCTTGCTTAGCTCTAAATATAATCCCGCACGCTCGTTTACCGCAGAAGGAACGGTCGGGATTGGCGGCATGTACATGTGTATTTATGGTATGGACTCCCCTGGTGGCTATCAATTGGTCGGTCGCACTGTGCCGATTTGGAATAAATACCAACAAAACCCACAGGTCAAAGGTCAGCCATGGTTTTTACGCTATTTTGACCAAATCCAATACTTTGCAGTGACTGAAGCGGCGCTGGATCAGTGGCGCGAGGATTTCCGCTATGGTCGGGCTGAGATTGAGATCATTGAGACTGAGTTTGATTTTGCCCAGTATCAGCAGTTCTTACAGGACAATGCGGACAGTATCGTGGCGTTTAACCAGCAGCAACAGCAGGCTTTTGTCGCGGAAACTGCCCGTTGGCAGGCCGATGATGTGGCGGGGGATGTGACTGCGCCCGCGCCTACGTTACCGAGTGAGCGTGTGGAAGGACGTGTGGTCAACGCCGAAATGAGTGGCAATCTGTGGAAAATCATGGTGAGCGAAGGTCAGATTGTACAGGCAGGTGAGCCGCTGTTGGTGGTCGAAGCGATGAAGATGGAGCTGGCGATTCACGCCCCCACTGCGGGTGTGGTGGCGCAGTTACTTTGTCAGATGGGACAGACGGTGACGGCGGGTGATATGCTATTGGTATTACAAGAACTGCCCGTGGATGACACCTGATCGTGACTGCCCAACCCCAAAAGCCACCCAAAGCAATCAACTTGGCTGATCAAATTTATCAACAGCTTAAAGGTGAGATTTTTGCTTTTAAGTTGCTGCCCAGTGATCGCTTCAGTGAAGGGGAGTTGGCAACACGGCTGGGCGTGAGTCGTACCCCGATCAGGCAAGCCTTATATCGTCTACAACAAGAAGGCTATGTGGATGTGGCATTTCGCAGCGGTTGGCAGGTCTGTCCATTTGATTTTGCCCATTTTGAAGCCTTGTACGATGTGCGGATCGTGCTCGAAAAAGAAGCCGTCAGTCGGTTGTGTCAACAGCATCTGGCCTTGCCGCATGCAATCCATCAACTGGCGGCGATTTGGCAAGTTGAACCCGATCAGCGCCTGACCGATGAGCAGGCGCTGGCGGATTTGGATGAGCAGTTTCATGTGCAGTTGGTACACGCGGCTGGTAATCCTGTCATGAGTCAGATGCATCAGCAACTGACCGAAAAAATTCGGATTATTAGACGATTGGACTTTACCCAGCCTGATCGAATCAATGCGACTTATCAAGAGCATGCACAGATTTTAAGCTGGATTCAGCAAGGCAATATGCTAGCCGCCCAACACGCATTACAAGAACATATCCAACAGAGCAAGTCAGCCGTACGACAGATCACCTTGCACCGTTTGCAATCGGCACGACAGGCTTAGCGTTTGGTTTTTTTGCGGATATATAGGACTTTTTCGACCTTGGCGACCAATTGGCCGTCTTCGCTGAGGATCTCGACGGGGTAAGTGCGAAAGACGGGTTCGCCGCTGGCGGCCAGTTGGCGAATGGTGGTGACTTCTGCCGCGCTGATTTGCATCTCGGTATAGACCAGCCCTCGACCTGGTGACACAAACTCGATATGTGCCGCCTTGTCCCAAACGATATAATCATCGCCGAGTTGATTGATCAAAATCAGCATAAAAAACGGATCGACCATGGCATATAGACTGCCGCCAAAATGCACGCCGACATAGTTGCGATTGACCCGTGTCAGTGGCATTTCGACCCGTACCCGTCCTGCGGCCATATCCACATCCGTGACGCGGACACCTGCACCGAGATAGGGGGCATAGCTATTGATCAGGAGCTTAATAAAAAGCGGGTGTTTTTTGATTCGACCCAAGCCAAACATGTGGTGTGATCCAATTGCGCTATCTGATATGGAGTGTAAAACAACTGTGTCCAGTACAACGTATCGGGTTGTGGCAAAAGCGTGAGCGCAGCGATCAGCTTTTGTTACACTGCTGACAAATGAGTGTCTCAATAAGACTGGGTTTTGTGGATGGGTTTGCCGATTTTATATTCATTTCGCCGTTGTCCGTATGCGATGCGGGCGCGTTTGGCGATTTTAGCGAGTGGGCTGTGCGTTGAGTTACGCGAGGTGGTGCTGCGTGCTAAACCACCCGAAATGCTGTTGATTTCACCGAAGGGTACTGTGCCTGTGCTACAACTGCCCAATGGTCAGGTGATTGAACAGAGTCTTGAGATTATGTGTTGGGCGTTGCAACAGCAAGACCCAGCGGGTTGGCTGCCCACCGATGCGGCAGAGCAAGCGGCGATGCTGGCCTTGATCGCGCAAAATGATCAACCGTTCAAGGCCAATTTGGATCGCTACAAATATCCCAATCGTTATCCTGAGCAAAATGCACCGTTTTATCGCAGTCAAGGGGAGCTGTTTTTGGCACATCTGGAGGCACGTCTCACACAACACACCTATTTATGGTCAAATCAGGTCAGTTTGGCTGATGTGGCGATTTTTCCGTTTGTGCGGCAGTTTGCACAGGTGGATCGAGTATGGTTTGATCAGGCCGCTTACCCGCGTGTACAGGCTTGGTTGGCAGCATGGCTAGACAGTCCACTGTTCGCTGCCAGCATGACCAAATATGATGCATGGCAAGCGCCTGAAGCTGGCGTTTTATTTGGCGTTTGCGCCTGAATATTTGGCTTAAAAAGCCCTATCCCCCAGCCGATGTTAACGGTATAAAGATTCAAGGTTTATTGAGGATGTCCGCAGCATGACCACTGAACAGCATGTATACACCGAAGATGGCGTGCGCTTGTACGTCAAAACATGGGGTGATGTCGCCCATACGCCGATTGTACTGGTACATGGCTACCCTGATAACCACACCGTGTGGGCGCCAATTGCTGAGCAGTTGGCCACTGATTCTTATGTGATTGCGTACGATGTGCGCGGTGCAGGCAAGTCAGATGTTCCGCCACGTATTCGCGATTATCGTTTAGAAGTCTTGGCACAAGATCTGAAGGCCGTCACGGAACAGGTGTTGGGCGAGCGTGGCTTTCATTTGGCGGCGCATGATTGGGGTTCGATCCAAAGCTGGGAATCAGTCACCACAGCGGCATTGCAAGGCAAAATCCTATCCTATACCAGCTTGTCTGGTCCTGCATTAGATCATGCGGGGTTTTGGTTGCGCAGCAAGGCACGTACTGCCCCCCAAAAAGCCCTCAAGCAACTGGCCAAGTCTTGGTACATCTATCTGTTCCATTTGCCTGTCCTTGCCCCAACGGCATGGCAGTTGGGATTAGGTGACAAGTGGGGTCAGGTGGTCGAAAAAATGGAACAAAAATCACCATTGCCCGAAAACCCAACTCAAACGGCCGATGGCAAGCAAGGCGTGCAATTGTATCGTGCGAACTTTATTGATCGGATTTTTAAACCGCGGATTCGTCGGGCACACTGTCCTGTGCAGGTGGTCGTACTCAAGCGCGATGCCTTCGTGGATGCAGGGTTGTTTGATGAGCTGTCTCGTTGGGTCAGTCAATTGAGTTTTCAGGAGTTGGATGCAGCGCATTGGGCGATCTTGAGCCGTCCGACGGAGATTGCTCAGTTGATTAAACAGTATGTACGGCAGATTGAGGTGCAGCGTAAGACAGCAGCCTAGTCAGCATACATGAGCGTAGCGAGGTGTGAGCGCCTCGCTATTTTATGGGGCATGCTAAATGTATATACGCTTTGTTGTTGGTGGTGATCAAGAGCATCATAAGCAGCTCACAGGCATTGTTAGTGAATCGAGATTACTACGAGATCATGGGGCATTGTTGGCGTATGAGGAAGAGCTCGTTGAGCAAGCATATCATTGGCTTAATTCAAATTTACCCTGTCCTCCATTTCACTCTGGCGGCTGGTCTAAAGACGCTGTCTGTTGGTTCAAAGACTCTGCATTAGAAGCAATCAAGCAAATGCGTGTTCTCACAAATCTGCTCAGGCAGCACGATATCCCTGTGCGGATACTTCACTCCAAGAATCCCGGTAAAATCTTGTACGAGGATCATTTTCAAGTGGTTGTGGAGGAGTGGAAAGCAATTTAACGGCTGATTTTTTTAGGACGAACTGTAAAGTTTGAAAAATAATTTTTGGCTCAACTGTGGATTGACCGATTGGTCAGTCAGTCACTCACACTTAGCCCATCTGTGGGGTCTGAACTGTTTTGCGCGCGGGTTGATTGCAATTATCCGTATCATGTACGCAGACATCAGGTTGGCTCGGTGATTCAGGCACACAATCGACAATATTTGGATTATCCAGTAGTAGCTCAGGCAGCTTGACCCGATTCACATTAAGGTGATGTTGATGTGGCGACTCCAGCGGCTCAACAGCTTCTGTCGGTTGCTCAAGGTCACCTTGTTGTGCGGTGAGATCGGAAGGCATACGTCAACTCCTACACAGTGTTGTACCAAAGCATTTGGCGTGGTTTGATTAAAGCCCAGTGCGTCGTGCAAGCACAGTAGGAGTTTGGTCATGTCACGGTTACAACAGATTACTGCCGAAACCGAACAGGCCGCCAGTGTTGCGGCTTGTGAGCTCTGTGGCCGTACCCAGTTACCCTTGACCAGACATCACCTGATTCCGCAATCCGAGCATCAACGCAAGCGCGCTAGACGACAGTTTGACCGTGTAGAAATGCAAACCCGCATCGCGCTATTGTGCCGCCCGTGTCATTCACATGTGCATGCAGTGCTGGACAATAGTCAGTTGGTGCTGGCCTATCATACCGTTGAGGCATTACGCGACCATCCCGAAATCGCCAAATTCGCGGCATGGATTGCCAATAAGCCTGTTGGCTTAAAAGTCAGCATTCGTCGTCCACAATCGGGTTAGCTCAAGCATCAGTTCTGCAAGATATTTGGTGTTTTGGCTGTATTTTCAACAGATCGTTTACAGACAAGGGCAGCGATTTGGGGTCTGATAGTTGTAGGAATTTGACCATATAGGATTGGCGAACATGCTTCCAAATCAACCTAAAACTGTACAGCATACTTCTCTTACACCCCGTCATTTGATTTTGCCGCTGGCCATTGCACTCGTGATGTCAGGTTGTGGCCGTCATCCCGAATCTTTAAAAGATCAGGCGATGATGGAGCCGATGCCAGCACCCGCACCCGTCATGGAGGCGGCATCTGCTGACATGTTTGCATCGCGTATGGCAGTGGGTCATGCCATGCCACCAACGAGTCCACCCACCAGCCAAGAAAACTACCAAAAACTTGAAGAAAATGAAGTCAAAAGTACCGCACAACAAGCCATTTCGACCTTGAGCCTTGATGTCGATACGGGCAGTTATGCCAATGTGCGGCGGATGATTCGTCAAGGCCAGTTGCCACCTGCTGATGCGGTACGGATTGAGGAGCTGCTGAATTATTTTCCATATGCTGATGCAGCACCGACCAAGCAACACCCATTTGCAGTCAGTACCGAGCTGGCGACATCGCCTTGGACACCTGATAACCTACTGTTACGGGTTGGGGTGAAAGCCGTTGACGTGAGTGCTGCCAAGCAGCCGCCTGCCAATTTGGTGTTTTTGGTCGATGTGTCGGGGTCGATGGATTCGCCGGATAAACTGCCCTTAGCGCAGGCCAGTTTGCGCCTGTTGACCCAGCAACTACGGCCACAAGATCGAGTTTCGATGATCGTGTATGCGGGTCGTACCGCTGTGGAATTGCCCTCAACCAGTGGCAGTGAAAAAGCCAAAATTCTAGCGGCGATTGATCGACTGACCGCAGGTGGCTCAACCGCTGGGGAGGCGGCGCTGAAATTGGCCTATCAAGAGGCGGAAGCCAATATGATCAAAGGCGGGATCAATCGGATTTTATTGATGACCGATGGTGATTTTAATGTTGGGATCTCAGATATTGACGACATCAAAGCCATGATCGAAAAAGCCCGTGATCGCGGTGTTTCGCTCAGCACTTTTGGCTTTGGGCAAGGCAACTACAACGAGCATTTGATGGAGCAAGTGGCGAACGTTGGTAACGGCAACTACAGTTATATTGATTCGATTGAAGAGTCACAAAAGGTCTTGGGTGAGGAGTTGGCTTCGACCTTTAATACCGTCGCCAAAGATGTCAAATTACAAGTAGAGTTCAATCCTGCCGTGGTCAAAGAGTGGCGTTTGATTGGCTACGAAAATCGCGTACTGAACGAACAGGACTTTAAAAATGACAAAGTCGATGCGGCGGAAATCGGCGCGGGTAAAAGCGTCGTGGCGCTGTATGAATTGACCCCCGTCGGCAAAACTGGCTTGTTGGCAGATCGTCGTTACGCCGAAGGTGCAGCGACGGCAGCGACCAAAAACAACGAACTGGCGTTTTTACGCACCCGTTATAAACAGCCGAACGGTGAGACCAGTACCGAGTTTGCGGTGCCGATCAGTGTCCAAGTGACACGGCAACCCTCGACCGATCTGATGTTTGCCGCCGCAGTGGCTGGTTATGGTCAGTTGCTGAAAAATAGCAAATATCGCGGGCAGTGGAGCTATGCTCAATCTGCTGAATTGGCACAACAAGGCTTAGGCGCGGATCGCGGTGGCTATCGGGCAGATTTTGTGAAATTGGTGAAATTGACCGATAGCGTGGCACAGTCGAGCAGTGTTCAGCCGAATTGACGCTGGGCATGTAGGTCTTGATGGTGCTGGTTGATGTTAGGCCAGCATCGTGTCGGAGAGGTATAAGCGCCAATCATGGATAAATAGCCTCTTCAAAAGGTTTAATCTTATATTTGGTTTTGCACAACTGATAGGCAGTCATTAAGCTCAAGCACATCATCCATCCGTGCTGGAAGCAACGTGGTCTTGATTGGAATGCTGGCTTTTTTTATCCATGAGGTCAGAGTTGCTGGGGCAACGCCGAATAGACGACGCATACCACGCAGGCTACCACTACCACGCTCAAGATAGGTACGGATGATCAGCTCTTTTTGTTCATCTGTATATTTCACTTTAGGCTTGATGACACTGAATTGGCCACAGTCTTTGCATCTAAACTGCGGATTGCCATTGTTGAATTTTAACACTACCTACGGGTTTAAGGCTGATAAAGAACAATGTGCCACGTAGGCTCAAGCTGTTTTACCAAAGATCGATCCACATCAAGAAAAATATTCTGTGAGGGACAGTTCCAAATTTCGTAACCTCGCATCATCGCACCCATCTTCTTTTTGAAAATGATGCAATTATTGCTATCTAGTGTGGCACTAACAAATCCATTATCATAAATAGACCTCTTGCGAAAATCATTTTTTGATCTGCATCCAGTTTAAAAGGCCAGCTATTAGATTCATTCGTAAACC
>JAYXXU010000331.1:0-1881 GCA_036019135.1 Pseudomonadota bacterium
GTGCTGGTCAATCGAACCCAATCGGCCTCTTCGAGCCGGCCTGAGCGTAGCTTGCCTTGATCAATCGCACCAAACGAAGAAATCAAACGAGTTGCGATGGAGTCAGCGGGCATTTCCATCGAAAACACCACGGCGGGTAGATTGCTATTAAATAGCACGCTCTCAATCAGATTCATGGCAAAGGTGGTTTTACCCATCGACGGGCGTGCTGCCACGATGATCAAATCCCCTTTTTGCATCCCGAAGGTTTTGTTATCTAGCTCCAAGAAGCCCGTGGATAGGCCAGTAATTGGGCTGTCACTTTTTTGTAGCTCCTCGACTTTATGGATCACTGTTTTTAGGACGCTGTTAATCGCTAGAGGGCCGCTTTCGCTAGATCGGTTATTGTGTTGCTCTGTAATCGAAAAAATCCGACCCTCGACATCATCAAGGATATCATTGACCCCACGCCCTTTTGGATCATAGGCTGATTGCAGCATGTCATTGCCGACTTTGATCAAATCGCGTAGCACCGATAGTTCACGCACTTTTTCGGCGTAGGCAGACAGGTTAAATAAACTTGAGGGGCTTTCGGCTAATAGTTTGACTAAATATTCTTGTCCGCCAATTTCGGCTAAAAAATGCTGTCCTTCCAACCAATCACTGACCATTACGGCATCATAAGGCATATTGGCTGATGCTAGATTGCTGATGGCCTGAAAAATCAGCCGATGACGTTGTACATAAAAATCAGACTCATTGAGTAGGTCACTGACTTGATCCCATGAGTCGGCAATCGACATGAGCGCAGCGAGTACCGCTTGCTCCATATTCATGCTATGCGGTGGCGCGCGTAATTCCCGAGGAGCTTCTTCGGTTACGTTGGTGTGCTTACGTTCAGTTTGAGCGGAGCGGTCTCGCATACTGATAAATTCAGGCATGTTCAAAGCCACCTGTGGGTCAAGCAATCTACCTCAGAAATGATGCAGACAAAAACTCACGAACACCAATCCGTATCAAGCGCTTGGTGTCTTGCTGCCAGCAGCAGAGTCTAGACGATAAAAAAAGGGTACGCGCTAGGCATACCCTTTGCAACCGCCATCAGTCGAACATTTACTGCTCAGACAATAGCCTGTTGTTTTGCTGAATAATTTTTATTATTCAGCAATGATGGTGACCAATACTTCAGCCATCACGTCATGATGCAGTTGAACTGCGACGTTGAATTCGCCAGTGTGACGCAGTGCGCCATTTGGCAAGCGAACTTCAGTGCGATCAACTTCTAGACCAGAAGCAGTCAATGCATCTGCAATGTCACGAGTACCGATTGAACCGAACAGTTTGCCTTCATCGCCAGATTTAGCGGTGATAACGACGTTCACTTCACCGAGTTGCTCTGCACGTTGCTGTGCAGAAGCCAGTAATTCAGCTTCTTGGCGCTCAAGCTCAGCACGACGTGCTTCAAAAGCAGCAGTGTTGGCTTCAGTCGCTGATACTGCCTTACCTTGAGGGATTAGGAAGTTACGACCGTAGCCTGATTTAACAGAGACTTTGTCGCCTAATGCACCAAGGTTTTTAATGCGTTGTAACAGGATAACGTCCATGGATCACCTCACTGATGATTGTCGGTGTAAGGGATCAAGGCGAGGTAGCGAGCTTGCTTGATTGCAAGTGCCAATTGGCGCTGATAGCGTGCCTTGGTACCAGTGATACGGCTAGGGACAATTTTACCGTTTTCGGTAACGTATTGTTTTAGCGTTTCAAGGTCTTTGTAGTCGATGTAAACGGTGTTCTCAGCGGTGAAGCGGCAGAACTTACGACGACGATAAAAACGTGCCATCTTGATCTCCTTAAGCGTCTAATGACTGGTGAGATGCGTCATCGCTACGTGATGCTTTACGC
>JAYXXU010000332.1:0-1037 GCA_036019135.1 Pseudomonadota bacterium
TTCTGTTCGGCCCCGGCACCACACATATGCGGTGGGGTTAGGCCTCCTGCCGCCAACCGCGCCCTCGACAACGATACTTCAATCTGCTCGGCTTGCTTACCGAACACCTCCACCGTACCCACTTGTCGCACGCCTTGAATCTGCTTTTTGATCAAGCTGCTATAGTCATTTAGCTCTTGTACACTCAGATCAGGCGCTTGTAATGCAAATAATGCGGTATATACATCGGCATATTCATCATTAAAAAATGGGCCTTGTACCCCGCTGGGCAGTTGATGCCGCAGATCATTAACTTTTTTGCGGGCTTGATACCATGCCTCATCTAACTCTGCGCCGCTTTTGCCACCCTGCATGACCAAGGTCAGCCCACCATAGCCTTGTCGGGCAAAGCTGCGCACTGCATCCACACCATGCAACTCTTGTAGAGCTTGCTCCAGCCGATTCAGTACCTGATCTTGAACCTCTTCAGTGGTAGCCCCTGGCCAAGCCACCACCGCAGTCATGATCACTGGGTTAAAATTTGGATCTTCTTGCCGACCGAGATGCTGGAAGCTATATAAGCCACCCAACAGACTAGCCAACATTAAAAACACCACAATCGCCCGATGCTTGACCGCCCAAACCGACAGATTAAAGCGTGAGGCGTTAAATTCGTGCTTGTCCTTTCGCTCGCTCATGGCTGCTGCTCCATGCCCAGCTCTCCCCGCCGCACAATCGCGCGCACCGACATACTGGCATCTAGTTTTTGTCCGCCAACCGACACCACTTGATCACCATCACTCAGCCCCAACACTGAGACTGTGTTTTGGTGGTAGTGCAATACCTGCACAGGCTTGGCTACTACTTGACCCTTGGCCGTCACCAACCAGACAAACGGCTGATCGGACTGCCGCTGGATCAGACTAGTGGCAGGAAGTACCGCCGCAATGGCAGGCTGACCTGCCTGCACCAAGCTCAATTGCGCGGTCATGCCCAACCGCCATGTATTTGGAATCCCACTAAATTTGGCACGATAGGTTCGGGTTTGTGGATTGGCC
>JAYXXU010000333.1:0-5772 GCA_036019135.1 Pseudomonadota bacterium
AGGTGTATTACGACCTGCTTGAAAAGCGGCGTGAGCTTGGTCTGGAGCAAGTTGCGATTGTGCGTGTCGAGCAACTCTATCCATATCCAGAAGCACGCTTGCGGAATGTGCTTAGCCAATACCCAAACGCACAAATGGTCAAATGGTGTCAAGAAGAACCACAAAACCAAGGTGCATGGAGCTTTATCGCACCATTGCTATATAGCACAGTGCATGATGTTCTTCCCACCGTAGCAGTACGTTATGCAGGGCGTGTTGCGTCCGCTGCCCCTGCCTGCGGATCGCCTAGTTTACATGCCCGTCAGCAGACTGCATTGATTGCCGATGCGTTGGGTATTTCTACAGAACAGCAAGGAGAAGCCTAAGATGGCAACCGAAATCAAAGCCCCCGTTTTTCCTGAATCCGTTGCCGATGGAACCGTTGCTGCGTGGCACAAAAAAGTTGGTGAACCCGTCAAGCGCGATGAGGTGATTGCTGACATTGAGACGGACAAAGTCGTGCTAGAGGTGGTTGCACCTGCGGATGGTGTGCTGACCAGCATTGCCAAACAAGAAGGCGATACTGTCTTGTCAGATGAAGTGTTGGCACAGTTTGAAGTGGGCAGTGCGGCTGCCGCAGCACCTACCGATAGTTCAACTGCCGCTCCTGCTGCGGATGTTACTGCACCACCTACGGCATCTAGCGCGACGAGCAGTGCGGATCAAAGCCCCGCCGTGCGTAAAGCCGTTGCCGAAAAAGGCATTGATCCAAGCGACGTGCAAGGCACAGGGCGTGGCGGTCGGATTACCAAAGAAGATGTCTCCAACCATACACCAAGTGCTAAACCTGCTGCTGCACCTGTACCGCTATCATTGGCGATTGGTGAGCGCGTCGAAAAGCGCGTGCCCATGACCCGTCTGCGTAAGCGCGTGGCAGAGCGTCTCTTGTCTGCATCACAAGAAACCGCCATGCTGACCACGTTTAACGAAGTCAATATGAAGCCACTGATGGACATGCGTAAGCATTACCAAGAGCGCTTTGAAAAGCGGCATGGTGTCCGTCTGGGCTTTATGTCGATGTTTGTCAAAGCTGCAACTGAGGCGCTCAAGCGCTTCCCTGCTGTCAATGCCTCAATCAGCGGTGATGACATTGTGTATCACGGGTACTATGACATCGGTGTAGCGGTCTCTAGTGATCGTGGTCTGGTTGTGCCTGTATTGCGTGATACAGATCGCTTAAATTTGGCAGAGACCGAAAAAACCATCTTGGAATACGGCAAAAAAGCCCGTGATGGCAAGCTGGGTCTGGATGAAATGACTGGCGGTACATTCACCATTTCCAATGGTGGCGTGTTTGGCTCACTGCTGTCTACTCCGATTTTGAATCCGCCACAAACCGCGATTCTGGGCATGCACAAAATCCAAGAGCGCCCGATGGCCGTAGATGGTCAAGTAGTGATTTTGCCGATGATGTATCTCGCATTGTCGTATGACCATCGCCTTATTGATGGCAAAGAGGCGGTGAGCTTTTTGGTCACGATTAAAGAGTTGGTTGAAGATCCAGCTTTGTTGTTGCTTGATCTGTAATGCGTTTCGCCCTGCATCGTCGATGTAGGGTGGTTTTTTGACATTTTAGGACAATAGGAGCGTATCCGTATGTCCCAACAATTTGATTTGGTCGTGATTGGCGGCGGTCCGGGTGGTTATGAAGCTGCCATTCGCGGCGCACAACTCGGTATGAAAGTCGCCTGTATCGAAAAACGTGTACACAAAGGCAAGCCCGCCCTCGGTGGCACGTGTTTGAATGTTGGCTGTATTCCCTCCAAAGCCCTGTTGGATTCCTCACATCGCTATGAAGCAACCCAACATGATCTGGCTGCGCATGGCATTAGCACGGGCGATGTCAGCATTGATATTGCAGCGATGTTGGCGCGTAAGGATAAAGTCGTTGATGGGCTGACCTCAGGGGTTGCGGCCTTGCTCAAAGGCAATGGCATTGTCTGGCTACAAGGCACAGGCAAGCTTAAAGCCAATAAAGTGGTCGAGTTTAGCCCGCTGGATGGCTCACCTGCCGAAGATATTCAAGCCAAAAACGTGATCTTGGCGTCAGGCTCCGTGCCCGTCAATATCCCTGTCTGTCCTGTCGATCAAGACATGATCGTCGATTCGACAGGGGCGCTAGAGTTTACTGAAGTGCCCAAGCGCTTAGGTGTGATTGGTGCTGGCGTGATCGGTCTGGAGTTAGGTTCGGTCTGGCGGCGTCTGGGCAGTGACGTCACCGTGTTTGAAGCGATGGATGAGTTTTTGCCGACGCTGGACAAGGCGCTGGCAAAAGAAACTCAGAAAATCCTAAAAAAACAAGGTCTGAATATCCAGCTCGGGGCAAAAGTCTCAGGTACTGACGTGAGCGCTGATGGCGTGAATGTCAGTTATAGCCAAGCAGGTGAAGAAAAAACCGCACAGTTTGATCGTGTGATCGTCTGTGTCGGACGTAAAGCCTATGCCGAAGGCTTGTTGGCTGAAGATAGCGGGATCAAATTGACGGATCGCGGTCTGGTCGAGGTGAATGACCAGTGCTTGACCTCAGTTGAGGGGGTATATGCGATTGGTGATTTGGTACGTGGTCCTATGCTGGCGCATAAGGCAATGGAAGAGGGTGTGATGGCGGTCGAGCGGATGCATGGTCATGCCGCTCAGATCAACTATGACACCATCATTGGTGTGATCTATACCAGCCCTGAAGTGGCATGGGTCGGCCAAACCGAAGAACAAGCCAAAGCCAGCGGTATTGAAGTCAAAACAGGTCAGTTTGCCTTTGCGGTGAATGGACGTGCGCTGGCTGCAAATGAAACCGCAGGTTTTGTCAAGTTCGTCGCCGATGCCAAAACAGATCGTCTGCTCGGTATGCACGTGATTGGTGCGAATGCAGGTGACATCGTGCATCAAGGCATGATTGCACTGGAGTTTGTTTCTAGTGTTGAAGACTTACAACTGATGACCTTTGCCCATCCGACCCTGTCGGAAGTGGTACATGAAGCGGCGCTTGCTGTGGATGGTCGTGCGATTCACGCCATTCAACGTAAACGTAAATAACCGAAAAACGCCAAGCTGATCCTTGGCGTTTTTTGTAATCAAGTTTGGGGACATACAAGGAAAACCCATGAATCTGCATGAATATCAAGGCAAACAACTGTTTGCACAATATGGCTTGCCCGTTACCACTGGGATTGTTGCCAGTACACCTGCCGAAGCCCGTGCCGCAGCCGAACAAATCGGCGGTGGTGTCTATGTGGTCAAAGCACAGGTTCACGCAGGCGGTCGGGGTAAAGCTGGCGGCGTTAAACTGGTGAAATCACTGGACGAAGTCGAACAATTTGCCAAAGACAAACTCGGCACGCGTCTTGTTACGTTCCAAACCGATGCCAATGGCCAACCTGTGAATCAGATTTTGGTCGATACCCCTGTTGATATCGCTGATGAGTTGTATCTGGGTGCAGTTGTGGATCGCGCGACGCGCAAAGTGGTCTTTATGGCCTCAACTGAAGGCGGTGTGAACATCGAAGATGTCGCACATGAAACCCCTGAAAAAATCCTGAAAATGGTCATCGACCCGCTGATTGGTGCACAAGCCTATCAAGGCCGTGAATTGGCTGGCAAGCTCGGCCTAAACGCCAAACAAACTCGCCAGTTTGCCGATATTTTCCAAAAGCTGGCCAAGCTGTTTGTTGAAAAAGATCTGGCTTTGCTCGAAATCAACCCACTGGTCATCAAAGCAGACGGTGACTTGTTCTGTCTGGATGCCAAAGTCGTGATCGACTCGAATGCCATCTATCGTCATCCTGACCTCAAAGCCATGGATGATCCATCACAGGTGGATGATCGTGAGCGTGTTGCTGCGCAGTATGAACTGAACTATGTAGCACTTGAAGGCAACATCGGCTGTATGGTCAACGGTGCGGGTCTGGCGATGGCCACCATGGACTTGATCAAGCTCAAAGGCGGCCAACCTGCCAACTTCCTTGATGTGGGCGGTGGTGCAACCAAAGAACGTGTTACAGAAGCCTTCAAAATCATTCTGTCTGATAGCGCAGTAGAAGCGGTACTGGTCAACATCTTTGGTGGGATCGTCCGTTGTGACATGATCGCTGAAGGTATTATTGAAGCAGTCAAAGAAGTCGGCGTCAAAGTGCCCGTCGTGGTGCGTTTGGAAGGTAACAATGCAGAACTCGGTGCACAAAAACTGCGTGAATCGGGTCTGAACTTGACTCCAGCCCCATCATTGAATGATGCAGGCGATCTGGTGGTGAAAGCCGCCGCTGATGCCAAACAAACCGCATAAGGAGCAGATTGATGAGCGTATTAATCGACAAAAACACCAAAGTCATTTGCCAAGGTATTACTGGCGGTCAAGGATCATTCCACACCGAACAAGCGATTGCCTATGGTACGCAAATGGTCGGTGGGGTTACCCCTGGTAAAGGCGGTACAACCCATCTGGGTCTGCCTGTGTTCAATACCGTGCGTGAAGCAGTCGAAGCGACTGGCGCAACGGTATCGGTCATCTATGTGCCTGCGCCATTTTGTAAAGATTCGATCCTTGAAGCAGTTGATGCAGGCATTGAGCTAGTGGTTTGTATCACTGAAGGGATTCCAACGATTGACATGCTTTATGTCAAAGAGTACATCCTGCAAAAAGGCGGTGTACGGATGATTGGACCCAACTGCCCTGGCATCATTACCCCAGGTGAATGCAAAATCGGCATCATGCCTGGTAGCATCCATCTGCCTGGTAAAGTTGGTATTGTGTCGCGTTCAGGCACATTGACCTATGAAGCCGTCAAGCAAACTACAGATTTGGGATTTGGTCAATCGACGTGTATCGGTATTGGTGGTGACCCAATCCCTGGTATGACTTTTATTGATGCGTTGGAGTTGTTCCAAAACGATCCAAAAACCGAAGCAATCATTATGGTTGGTGAAATCGGTGGTTCGGCTGAGGAAGAAGCCGCCGAATTCATCAAGGCCAATGTGACTAAACCTGTCGTATCGTATATTGCTGGGGTTACTGCACCCGCAGGTAAGCGGATGGGACATGCTGGCGCGATCATCTCAGGTGGTAAAGGTACGGCTGATGAGAAGTTCGCTGCGCTGCAAGCCGCTGGCGTAAAAACAGTGGATAATCCAGCAATGCTGGGCACTGCTTTGGCTGAGATTACTGGCTGGAAATAAGTTGCTGGCCTGATTTTTAGGCTAATGAGAAAGGGCGCGAAAGCGTCCTTTTTTGTGGGTGATGATTTATGATAAGGCAGGAGTTAAGCTGGGTGATGTCAGGGTAAATAAGATGATCGAATATTTTAGTAATAGTCGTGAGCTGGTGTTGCAAGAGCAAGTGGCGATAGCGCTGCTGAATAAAGGCGTTGTTTTAGGTCAGCTGAGTCGTCTTGAAGATGAGCTTGGTGTTTACGATCAATTGATCGAACGTTTTGGTGGCAGTCGTGAGCTGGTGTTGCAAGAGCAGGTGGCGCAGGCTCTGTTCAACAAAGGCATCGTTTTAGGTCAACTGAGTCGTCTTAAAGATGCGCTTGGTGTCTATGATCAACTGATCGAGCGTTTTGGTGATGGTCGTGAGCTGGTGTTGCAAAAGTCTGTGGCGATGTCTCTGCTCAACAAAGGCATCGTTTTAGGTCAACTGAGTTGTCTTAAAGATGCGCTTGGTGTCTATGATCAACTGATCGAGCGTTTTGGTGATGGTCGTGAGCTGGTGTTGCAAAAGTCTGTGGCGATGTCTCTGCT
>JAYXXU010000334.1:0-4294 GCA_036019135.1 Pseudomonadota bacterium
TATAGTTTTATTTTGTTTTTCGTGGTTGTCCTATATAGATAATTTATGTCCTAAAATGCGCTGTTGATTGTGTCTGTCACATCATACGATCAATGAATCGAGACCTGTCAGTGGCTTAATTCGCAAAAAAAGCCGATGATCAGGTCTGCCGCTATGTAAGGGAGTGTTTGCTCATGAATGCAAAAGTTCAAGTGCCTGCTGCTGTGAAGGCGTCTTTTCCTGTCCGCCGCATGGATTTCGATTTTTCGAATGTTGCACGTTACTGGATTGATCATGATGCAGGCTTGACTCATTTTATGACTGCAATGTCTGCTTTGTTCCCTGCGGGCGAGCGTTTCTTTGTCGATAGTGTACGTGCTGTGCGCAACAATCCACTGCTCAAAGATGATCTGGCCATGCAAAAAGAGATCAGTGCGTTTATTGGTCAAGAAGCAATGCATTCCAAAGAGCACGAAGGCTTTAATCAGTCAGCCAGAGATTTTGGCTATGATGTCGATAAGATGGAAAAGTGGACCCGTAAAGTCATCGATGTGAAGCGGTTCTTGCCTATTGCACCAACCCAAAAACTAGATCTAGCAGCAACGTGTGCGCTAGAGCATTTTACCGCGACGATTGCAGCCCAGTTGTTGCGTCGAGGTGATTTGCAGGATCTTATGAAAGATCCTGTTATGTACAAGCTGTGGATGTGGCATGCCATCGAAGAAAACGAACACAAGGCAGTTGCCTATGATGTGTTTGAGCGTTTATATGGCAAAGGGATCGCGACCTATGCGTTACGCTGCTTTGCAATGGGTGTGGCAACGGTACTGCTGTTTGTGACGCAAACGTATTTTATGGCACACCTGATGAAGCAAGATAAAAAACTCGGATGGCGCAATTGGACTCGCGCTGTGCGCACGATGTATGGTGTGCGCCAAGGATTTTTTACTCAGATTGCGCCAGAGTTGCTGGATTACTTCCGCCCAAGCTTTCATCCCAATGATCATGATACGGTAGATTTGTTGGCGGAGTGGAAGCAAAAGCTGAATTTTACAGCCCATCATTAATTCATCGTTGAGTTGGAACTAACGAAGGGCAGCATGGCTGCCTTTTTTAATGGCAAAGTTGTCCTCAGTCGATAAGTAATTGACCTTTCCCGCACTCGTATTTTAATTCAATTACCTTATGCTCAAACGAATAGGATGCCGTGAGTCTTTCGGAATCTGGTTTGTGGGCATGCCCACCACATGAGGAATCATCTATGAATGCCAAGGTAAAATCATCGACAGGATTGACTGCGTCTTTTCCAGTGCGTCGAATGGATTTTGAGTTTGCGGATGTCCCACATTATTGGTTGGGTTCAGATGCAGGGATGACGCATTTTATGACCTCTATGTCGGTATTGTTTCCAGATGGCGAGCGGTTTTTTGTCGATAGTGTCCGCGCTATGCGGAATCATCCCTTGATTAAAGATGACTTGGCACTGCAAAAAGAGATTAGTGCTTTTATTGGTCAGGAGGCCATGCACTCTAAGGAGCATGCGTCATTCAATGCTTCCGCCAAGGCATATGGTCATGACACTGACCGCTTAGAGCAAATTACTGGCCGAATCATTGGATTGAAGCGCTTTTTAGGGCGGCGTAATCAAGCGATTGTCGATATGGCTGCAACGTGTGCGCTGGAGCATTTTACGGCAACGATTGCTTCACAGTTGCTACGTCGCGAGGATATTCAGACATTTTTTCAAGATCCTGTGATGTATCGTCTATGGATGTGGCATGCGGTGGAAGAAAATGAACATAAAGCCGTGGCGTTCGATGTTTATCAGCGTATTTATGGCTCAGGGGTTAAGGCGTATGTTACACGAGCAGTCTTGATGATTGCAGCGACAGTAGCGCTGTTTATTACCCAAAATATCTTTATGGCGCTTTTGATGCGCGAAGATGGCAAGCTTGCTCCGAAGCATTGGGGGCGTGCACTTAAAACACTCTATCATCCAACCCAAGGTTTCATTACGCAGGTTTTGCCTGATTTGGCTGATTATTTCCGTCCGAGCTTTCATCCCAATGACCATGATACTGTGGCATTGTTGGCTGCATGGAAGAAAAAGCTGGCATTTTCGGGCTAAAGTTTGCGGTGTGTCAGCAACACCTGCATTAAAAAGGCGACCTAATGGGTCGCTTTTTTACTCAGCTTCACTATATGGAGCGGGATGCGAGGATCGAACTCGCGCCGAAAGCTTGGGAAGCTCCCGTTCTACCACTAAACTAATCCCGCAAGTCGCTAAGTATAGTGGATTTTGCTTGAGGAGTGCGATGTTTTCATGCATTGCACTTGGTTGATTGTTGCGCGTTCGATCTGATCCAAGTGGGTAACCATGATTAGACTTGGCACAGCGTGATCACAATCAATACCAATAACGCGATATTAGCAATCACACCGAGTAAGTAAAAATAGCTGCGTGGACTAGGGTTGCGGTTGGTCGCAATTGCGTAATACAACAGCATATGTGCCAAGCGTGCAATCGCATACAGCCAGATCCAGAGGGTTGTCCACGTCGGATTCGCATGAGCAAGAATGGCGATGATCGCGGTGCCCAAAAACACAGGGAGGTTTTCGAGTGAGTTGAGATGGGTGCGGCTGGTACGGAAGACGATACTGTGATGATCTAAGCCTTCGGGCATTTGACCAGGGATGGCGTTTGGCTGTTTTGCTTTGATGGCTGCGGCAATCATGCCTTGCACAAACACTGTAGCAATTACCACCCAGAGCGCCCACAACGCGCTTTGGTATAGCACAAGATCAATCATATTTTGACCAATAAACCTAATCAAAGTGATCTAGTGTGCCGCTTTCATCGCCTCTAGATCAAGCGTTGGCCTTCATATCGTGTCGGCAAACCTGCTTTGAATTCGTATTTGTCGTTATACTGCGGTTTTTCTCTGGGTTGGTGGCTCATATGTCAAGGATGCTACGTAAGATGCTGCCACAAGATATTGAGGCAGTCGTTTCGATTGAGCGTCAAGTCCAATTCCAACCTTGGACAGCACAGCAGTTTTTAGACAGCTTAATCAGCGGTTCGCGCTGTACGGTCTTGGTACAGGCCGAGCGAGTGGTTGGTTTTTGCATTTTGCAGCCTGTGCTAGATGAGGCCAATTTACTATTAATGGCCATTGATCCCGCCATGCAAGGGCGGGGTTTGGGACTTGAGTTATTAAATCAGTCCATTGAGCAATTGGGTGGTGGGTGTGTCATGGTGTTCTTAGAGGTGCGTCCAAGTAATCAGGCCGCAATTGGCCTGTATGAAAAAGTGGGGTTTAATCAGGTCGGTGTGCGTAAAAATTATTATCCAGCCGCGACAGGGCGTGAGGATGCATGGGTCATGGCACTGACCCGTGACAATATTTTTGCGGCTAAGCAATCATTGTGAGCTTAGCGTAAGCGACGATAGTCAGATATGTTTTCAGGTCGGGACAGGGTGCGAATCAACTGTTGGGTTTCATCGTTAGATAGGGGCTGTAATAGTCGTTGCCAGCGACCTTCGAGTAGGATATCCAACGGGCTATATTGCATTTTATAGCGCATTTTGGTGGCTTCTGGTACCCAGTAGCCCAGATACACAAACGGTTTTTGCTGGCGTTGCACCCATTCAATTTGTTTTAAAATCGCAAACGTGCCCAGACTGCGTGATGCTTCGTCGGGATCATAAAATGTATAGACCGCAGAAATACCATCATCTAATTCGTCGCAAGTCGCGGCGCACATTAGCCGATCCGCCAGCCAAAACTCAATAAAAAAACTACTGGCACAACTGTCTACAAGGAACTTATCAAACTGCTCACGACTCGGTGGAAACATGTCGCCATCCGCGTGGCGCTGGTTGATATAACGCTCATACAAGCGATAGTGCACTTGGGTGGCTTGGCGTGTGGGGCGGATTTCCATCCGTAGATCACGGTTGTTTTTAAGTGCACGTTTTTGGCTGCTATTCGGCTTGAATAATTCGGCGGGGATACGTGCGGACAGGCACTGGCGACAATGATGACACTCTGGGCGATAAATAAAATCCCCACTACGTCGAAACCCCTGACGCGATAGTTCGGACAATGCACCACGATCGACGTACTGTTGTGGGTCGATGAAAACCATACGGGCTGAGCGATCTTCAAGATAGCTACAGCGATGCGGTGGGGTGATGTAGTACTGGATGTCCTTCATAATGGACTTTTAAACACTTTGATCAAGTTAAGCAAGAGGCTGAGCAGGCGACTGCAATTGCGCAAACAATGCATCATCTAATAATTCGACCACCGCA
>JAYXXU010000335.1:0-3755 GCA_036019135.1 Pseudomonadota bacterium
TGAAGGATGCGATCTGACACAGAGTCCATGGCGATACTTTCCAGTTCAAAGTAAATCATCTGATGTTTCCTATCGTAAACAATTTGATTGACCTATAAATAAACGTGTGGTTTACTTATAGAAACGAAATTCGTTTCTTGGAGTAAACTAAGCATGACCGTCGATGAGCTGAAAGCCTTTCATGGCTCGAAAACCTATTCGGAGCTTGCCGAAAAAATGGGTGTGACCAAAGGAGCTGTAAGCAAGTGGCGCTCCAAGGGCATTCCGCAAGACACACAGGCTCGGATTCAGATTCTCACTAAGAACAAGCTGAAAGCCGACCTGCCAGTGCAGCAACTTGCCAAAACCGCCTAACCACATCAGCAAGGACGCAGTCATGAAACGGAAGTCAAAGATTAAGGGATTTTTGGGTATGACCAAGAAAACCGTATGCGTGCCAACCCACTTGGCATTTGAGCAAGCCAATGCCGTCAAGTGCTTGGCCAATGATGCTGGCATGTCTGCCAGTGAGTATATCCGTCGCCTAATCATCGCTGATCTCAATCAAAAACGTGCTGAGGCATACGCTACGTTGGCAGCACTGGGTGAGTCGAGCGAACGCACAGAACGCGGAGAACGCCGCCATGTCTGATGCTCAAATCTGCGCGCTCCTTATATGCCGAGAGGCAACCGACGGCGAACCATGCGCCCACTGTCCACTGGTTGCGCCTGTGGAAGTGCGTGACGCAAAGACTCAAGCCGTCCTCGATAGCCTAGAGCGGTCGATTGAGCAGGGCAAAGCGCTGACGCAAGATGACTATGACCGATCTGCCGACAACGCTGATCTGATCATCATTGCCGCGATAGCTTTTGTGTTCCTCGTGGCGCTGATGTGGATGATGAGCAGCTTGCCAAGGCTGCCTGTGGGGTGCGGGGGTGTGATGTGAACGCCTATGCACAGTACGACTTAACGGAGGCACTGCCAATGCCACTCACTGACGTGGACCAGTCTAGCTATAGCTGGTTCAAGTTTTCGCACATCGAGTTCTTGCTTGATCCACGCATTTCGACGCTCAGGCTGGCAGAGCAGGGCGCATTACTACGTCTAATGGCACATGCGGCACGTCAAAACCCGTTTGGCTCACTGCCGAATGATCCTGAGCTGCTGTCTGCGATGACAGGCTTGACCCTGACACGCTGGAACAAGATTGCCGACGTGGTGATGGGTGCAGCATTCGTGCATTGTAGTGATGACCGCTGGTACTGCCCGTTGATGATTGATGAGCTGTCCGCGCCAGTCGCCAAGGCACATGAGCCTACCAATGACCAACCACCCTCTAAGGATGCAGAACGCGCACGTCGCTATCGTGAAAACAAGAAACAGCGTGACGCAAAGCGTGACGAATCACCAAACGTCACGCCACAGGATAGCAGCGACCGTGACGCAAGCGTGACGGTAGGCGTGACGCACCGTGACGACACCGTGACGAATGGGGGGATAACGGGGGGAGATTTAGATCCAGATTTAGATTCAGATTTAAAAGTAAATCAAAAGCATACGCCAGCCGAAGCATCGGCAGGCCGTGTCAGTGCTTTCAAAAACGAATTGGCAGAAGTTTTTGAATACTGGAAAACTGTTTTCAAGAAAAATTCAGCAACGAAATTGGATGACAAGCGCAAATCCAAAATCGTTGCACGTCTCAAAGACGGTTACACGGTCGATCAGATCAAACAAGCCATTGATGGTTGTGCTGCATCTGAATACCACGTCACAAACCACCACACCGACATTGAATTGATCTGTCGTGACGTGATCAAGATCGACAAGTTTATCGAATTGTCATCTGTCGCTAAAAAACCAACCCCATCAAAACCAGCGCACGGCAATGTCAATGCAGCGTGGGGCAATCCACCAGCACAAGACCTTGATAGCGGTTTTGTCATGGATCCTGAGTTAGCAAAACGGATTGCGGAGCTACCAGTATGAACGCTGTTGCCAATATGTTCGGGATGAAAACGCGTCAGGTTGATTGTGCAAAGCATGGGCTACAGTTTGAATATTTTGCAGGTGGCAAGTGGCGCGGCTGTGACGCCTGCAATCAAGACAAGATTGCTGACGATAACAAAAAACGCCAGCAAGAAGTGTTGGCAGAGCGGGCAGCAGCGTATGACGCTCGTATTGGCTTGCCCTCTGCGTTTGCCGATCAATCGATTAAGACATTTGTACCAACTAATCAAAAACAGGCTGTGGTAGTTGCGCGTCTGGTCGATTACGTCAGCAATGATCTAAAAAGCCTACAGACTGCCAAAAACATCATTTTTATGGGTGCAACAGGTGGCGGAAAAACACACCTCGCATCTGCTGTTTTGCGCATGCAAGCCGCTGCGTATCGCCATGCGCGATATATCACCAGTGCGCAAGCTGTGGCAGCCGTGCGCCAGACATGGGGTCGCAATGACGTGTCTGAGTCTGGTGTTTTTCACGATTTGGCACATGAGGACTTACTGCTGATTGATGAGGTTGGACAGCGGGACAGTGGCGAAAACGCGCAAGAGATCCTTAGCCAGCTTATCGATATGCGCTATAAGCGAGCGCCCACCATCATCACCACCAACTTAACCAAGGATCAACTGATCAAGCATCTGGGTGATCGGGCATTTGATCGTCTGAATGAAAACTTGATCCTGATCAACTGTGACTGGGGTAGCTATCGCCAAGCGCAGGCGGCGAAAAATCTGGAGGAGCTGTGAGCATTTTTAAGCAAGTCCCCAAGTCCGAATGGCCTGAACAACCTGATTACTTGGTACGGGTCTACAAAAGCGCTGATTTTTTGGTGCAGGAATATGAAGAGCCAAGCGGTGTAACTCGCTTAACCATTAACTCGACAAAGCAGAAAAAGGGCATGTGGGTTGATGGGATTACTTGGGATCAGTTGATGCACGTCAAACGCATGATCGGCTACGGCAACCTGTGCGCAGTCGAGATTTACCCGCCTGACCGCGATGTGGTCAACGTCGCCAATATTCGTCACTTGTGGCTGGTCGATATGCCAGATTTTGCATGGCGTAAGGAGGGTGCAGCATGAAATGGTCAGAGAATCTAATTGCGGCCAGCTTGTCAACCCAGTTTTTGAATCGCCAGCACTTGGTTGTCGTGCCGAACTGCAACTGGACTGGCCACGAGTGTGACCTGTTGTGTGTCACTAATGATCTGCGAATCATTGATTTTGAAATCAAGATCAGTCGCTCCGACTTTTTTGCCGATGCGAAAAAATCCAAATGGTGGCACTCACGGTTTTTGGCTATTGGCCATCGCCGCCAAGCGATTAGAGAGCATGTGAGTAGTTGTGAGCATCCGCCCAAGGTTTGGAAGCATTACTACGTCATGCCTGCTGAGATATGGACTGATGACATGCTGGATCGTTTGCCAAGTCAGGCGTGTGGTGTGTTGCTACTCAAGATGCGTGACGATCAGTTGCGGATTGTCTGCGTCAAGAAGGCCAAGCCAGCACGCGACTGCTTGAAGCTTTCGGCAGAACAGGCCATTGCAGTGGCCAGACTGGCAGGACTGCGCATGTGGTCGATGATTGAGCGGGGAGTAGCCGTATGACCCACACCCCAACACTCGCCCCCTGTTCGATGTGCGGTCATCAAGCCGTCGCATATCTCGCCCCATGCGGCATTGGTTATCTCATCGAGTGCAGCAATGCCGATTGTGTGTCTAGGCACTCAGCGCGGGGCGTCTTATTAGGCACAAGCACACAGGTGGCAGCAAG
>JAYXXU010000336.1:0-12740 GCA_036019135.1 Pseudomonadota bacterium
TGGGTTTTTATCCAAATCGTGGATGTTGGATGCTGTTGACGAGCCGTCTGCAACATCCGCTGAAAACTGTCCGCGCTAGCCCCGCCTGCGGCAACGGACTGATCACCCACGGTTTGATCGACTACCAAGACATTATGCGGGGCGCTTTGTGTCACTCGAAATACAGGCGCATGATTGTATTTTGACAGTTGGTGTTGCCGTATCAAGGCCATACAGGCTTCAGCACGCCCAGCCTGCGCATCGTCACTGTCTTGAATCAGTTGCTCTAGTCGCGAAGGCTGCCGTGCATCAAAATAAATCCCCATGTCATCAATAATCAACGATACAGGCGGATAGCCTGCACGACCGATCCCGATTGAGCGAATAAATCCATCTTCTAGGGTCAGCAATGGCAGTTGGTGGTGTTTGGCATAACGATGCGCAGCACGACGGCTAGGACGATAGCCCCAAGCGGCAACACATCCTACCGATGTTGGATGCCCAAGACTAAAACGCCGTAACCGTTGCACGGGTATCGGAAAAAATTGCGCCAAATGTGGAATGCGCCAAATCCCTACTGATAACACCCCAATTGCTTTCGCGTGGGATAGATCAAAGGGAGCATCAGAATCAATCACTATATCCAATACCTTCTGCGTTATCCTGTGACGTCAGGGATCGACGGGCGCTGACTATAAATCATCTGACCTGTTTTAGAAACCAAATCCAAAGTTGCTGGGCTCATGCCCCGCCGATTCACTGGATACACAAGGTTGCGATAGACAATCCCTTGATGATCCGTGCATATTAATCGCGACTCTGCAAAAAAGTCACGAAAACCTCGTGCAACACGCACGTTGTCTTAGCAATATAGCAACAAAAATGTCCACTGAACGGACACAGGATTGGTGTGATGTTTTGGCTTTGGTTGATTCTACTCGCGTTTTTTGTCTGGCTACTACCCAGCATCATTGCATGGCATCTGGTGACTAATGCACGGCAAGCGCAACGCCAACTACAGCATCGAGTGCACCAACTGGAATTGCGTGTACAGCAGCTTGATTCGGAACAGTCCATACCCTCTCCCGCATCACCACAACCAGAAGGGTCAACTAACCAACCGCCTCGTGCATTGACACCACCCTTGCCTACAATTGTCACACCAATACCAATTACCACCATCGCAACAGAGACCACGGTCTACCCCACACCACCTGAACGGCACAAAACACCTGCCCCACTTGAGCCCGATGAGCAATCCACACCGATTGTGACGTCGATTTTGGCCTCGCTCAAAAACTGGTTTACGGGGGGCAATGCGATTGTCAGAATCGGTGTATTAATCCTGCTCACAGGTGTGGTGTCTTTGCTACGCTTGGTCAACGAGTACGTTAGTATTCCTATCACCGCTTGGTTAAGCCTGATCGCACTACTGGGCACTGGATTGGCAGGTCTGGGGCTGACGCTTAGCCAAAAACGACGGGGCTATGGCTTGAGTTTACAAGGGGCTGGGCTAGCGATTTTATATTTGACCTTGTTTAGCGCCTATCGGATTTATGATGTGTTGCCGAGTGGTGTGACCTTTGGGCTATTGGCGGGTTTGGCCATCATCACAGCCGTGTTTTCGGTTCGCCAAAACGCCCTACCGCTCGCAGTATTGGCCTTTGGTGGTGCCTTCTTAGCACCGATTTTGACCAGCACCAGCCAAGGCCAAGTGGTAATGCTGTTTAGTTATTATTTACTTTTAAATATGGCAGTTGCATGGATTGCGCATCAACGCACATGGAAAATTCTGAACCTGCTCAGTGCCAGTGTTACATTTGGTGTCGCAACCCTGTGGGGCTGGCAAAGCTTTGATCCTGATCTACGCTGGCCGATGGAAGGACTACTGATTGCTCACTTGGCGCTGTATGTGTTTATTGGCCTACGCTACAGCCAACAATTGACGCATCTACCACCCACTGATACCACCGCCATTATCAGCATTGATACTGCACTATTGTTTGGTGTGCCCTTGGTTGCTTTTGGGCTGCAAGCAGGCTTAATGCAGGATATTCCCTATGCATTGGCCATCAGTAGCGCTGTGCTGGCGGCAGGTTATCTTAGCCTTGCCACATATCTCGCACACCAGTCTAGCCCCACCCATCGCCTTACTGAAGCTGTGCTAGCACTGGGGCTGGGATTTTTGACGCTAGTGATTCCGCTCGCTTTTGATGCACAGTGGACCTCCAGTGGTTGGGTGATACAAGGACTGGCGTTGGTGTGGGTGGGTACACGTCATCAGCGCATTTGGCAGGTGATTTTTGGCCTTGGCCTACAAGCACTGAGCCTATTGATTCTGATATGGCTGTGGTTGGTCGATACTGCTGCCCTCTCGCTTGAATTGAGCATGACCGCAGCGAGTATTTTTGTGGCGGCACTTCTCCTACGCACCCAAACCGTCGCCACATCAACCGAACAGCCAATGACAGTGCCGTTCGCCGCACAGTACCAACCATTGGGGCTCGTGGTCTTATGGACAGCGGGACTGACTGCACTCTGGGCGTTACAGGAGTGGTGGGAATTATTATGGGCGGCAGAACGCCTGAGCTTGTCCCTACAGACACACGGCTTACAATTTGGCTTGAACCTCCTCATCCTACATCTGATTGGGCTGTTATTTTCGACACGCCTGCTGTGGGCAGAATTGCAATTTAGCCTGCGCGTGCTCGGCGCCGCGATTGGCTTTTGGATCAGCCTGTTGTTGCTCAGTGATCCTTCAACAGGATTTGATCTGAGCTTTTTGGGCATCGCCACGCTTGCATGGCTCATTTTGCAATTGGTCACCCTATGGCATATTCAGGCACAGCCCGCGTATCGCTTCAAGCATCCGATTCGGTTTGACCAAGCGCTTGCACTATTAAATGTTCTGCTGATCAGCAGCCTGTGGTCAATCCAAGTGTGGAGCAGTATCGCTAGCCTTGCGCCTGTACTGTTACCGCTCTGCTTGCTCTGGCTCATTTGGCTCGCGCCCACCACCACATGGCCGATCTGGTTTTCACCACGCCAAGCACAACAAGACATTCAGCCATTGGTACTGCTAGGTTTTGGCAGTTGGATTTTTTGGGTCAATGCCACTGCCAATGGCCAGTATTGGGGCATTCCATATCTGCCGATTTTTAGTCTCTTAGACCTGTGCTTGATCCTGCTGATGCTCTGGCTCTGGCTCTATCTCAGTCATCGGCAACGCACAGAACACCCACCGACACCACCACAACACGACATACCGCAGTCATCCGACACATGGACACTGCCATTTTATGCAGGTTTGGGCTTGGCAGCGTTTTGGACACTCAGCAGTCTTGTGGTGCGCACCACACATCAATGGTCAGATACCCCACTCTGGCCAGCCGCATGGGTCAACGATACCGTACAGACGAGCCTGACCATCGTCTGGTCAAGCGTTGCACTGGTCATGACGGTATTGGCCAGTCGCTTCGGCTGGCGGCCATTGTGGCTGGTGGGGATTGGCCTATTGGGGGTCGTGGTTGGCAAACTATTGCTGGTCGATCTGTCGAATATTCAAGCTACAGCACGGGTAATTTCGTTCATTGGGGCGGGGCTACTGATGCTGCTGATCGGCTATATTGCCCCCTTGCCACCTGAGCAAACGACCGCCAAAACTGATCTTGATCTGCCCAAACCACCTACCGATTCATCTGATACAAACGCTGACTCTAGGAATAAACCGTCAGCGTCTTAAGCACCTGAATTTCGCGCTGGATGTTCAATCGAGCGCGAGACTCAGCATCCGCCCCAAGAATCGAGGTACAAAAAATCCGATCTCGACACAGCATCCGATTCAAAAATGCTGTGCGATGATAGACAAACTTATCAGCCTCGATATGTGCAAACTCCTCACGGATTTTGTGGGAATATTGATCATACTCCTCGGCTGGTGCAGCCAGAATCGCCCGATCAATGTCCAAGATTTGCGCCAAATCTGGATCATCACTCGGGCAAGCATGCTCCTGTGTCGCCAAAATCCAAGCCTTGATACGCGCCAATCGCGATGTACTGAGCCAACAAGACAATTGCGCCTCGGCCAAATGTGCGCTTTGCCGCTCGTTGTCCTGTCGCTCCGGATCATAAATCGCATCATGATAAAACAACGTCAGCATACTGTCCTTCGGATGCACCCAAACTTGCTGCTGTGCCAATGTCAAAATCTGATCCAAATGTTGTGAATCATGATAATGACGCTGTGGTTCTTTATGCCGCCGCAACACACTGCGCAACGTGCTGCGAGTCAGCCGTGAGGGCGATTTTACACCCAGCGCGTTGTGCCAGCATGACTCAAAATCCATTGGCATACGGTGCTTCCTCATCGTTCACAATAAACCCGATCAAAACAGAAAAATATGACAAGCGCTAGAAGCATCCTGCAAAATAATTTTAAAACACGCTGATCCACCAAAACCCCAAACATAACCAGCGTGAACAACATGGCAATACCTGCCGTATCCGCAGCGGTTATGCTAGTATTTCTGCCATTTTTAGGGGGAAGCCCCATCATCAATTGTGATTACCACAGGAGCATAGCCGCATGGCAGGACATTCCAAATGGGCAAATATCCAACACCGCAAAGGCAAACAAGATGCCTCACGCGCCAAGGTTTTTACCAAATGTATTCGTGAGCTGATTAGTGCAGCCAAACAAGGCGACCCTGATCCTGCCAAAAATCCTCGCCTACGCGCAGTGGTCGAAAAAGCCCTCTCCGTCAATATGACCCGTGACACCATCAACCGTGCCATTTTGCGTGCATCTGGTGCTGGCGAACAAGACAACGTCGCTGAAATTACCTATGAAGGCTATGGCCTCGGCGGGGTTGCGGTACTGGTCGAAACCATGACGGACAACGTCAACCGCACCGTTCCTGAAGTTCGCCATGCTTTTAGCAAACATGGCGGCAATCTTGGTACGACGGGGAGCGTAGCGTATTTGTTTACCAAGCGTGGTGAAATCCGCTTCAATGACATTAGTCTCGAAGACCAAATCATGGAAGTCGCATTAGAGGCAGGTGCCGAAGATGTCGAAAACGACGGCGATAGCCTGATTGTGGTGACCACACCTGATCGCTTTGGTGATATACAAGATGCATTGAGCGCAGCAGGTCTTAAATCAGACAATGCTGAAGTCACCATGCACCCTGCCACACAAGCCGAAATTACCGATGTTGAGCAGGCCGAAAAAATCATCAAAATGATTGATATGTTGGAAGACTTAGATGACGTTCAAGCCGTCTACACCAATGTTCAACTGTCTGATGATGTCTTAAACGCCTTAAGCTAGTGCGAACGTGATGCCTGTTGCTGGTGCCACTGTGCGATGGCATCACTTAGACGGCGATGGCGCTCTAGCGCCTCTGGCATCTGCTGTAACAACTGTTCGTATTGACCGATATTGTCGCGATTCAAAAACGGGGCAATATCGCGTGCGATCTGGTCTGCCGCATGAAACCCGCCACTTCGCAACCCTTGCAATAAAACAGGCGTCAATTGTGCGATAGCCGCCGTATCAGGATAGCGCTGCAACTCCAACAAAGATTGCGCCACAATCCCATCATTAAAACTCTCTGCCAACAACTGCCGAATCCGCGCCGCGTTGTCTGGATCAGGTGGCAACTGTGCAAAAATCTGTAGTGCCGCTTCCTGCACATAGCCTTCTGGGAATAAAAGATATTCGCGTGCCAGTGCAGCCGTTGCAGCCATCAACTCGGGTTGTCGTGCACCAATCAGCGCCAATTCTCGCAAGCTTGCGGCCAAGGTTTGGCTCACGGTAAAAAACACTGCCTTGGGATCACTATCGGGCAAACCACACGGATTATTTTCGATACAACTTGCGTAATGATGCATATGTTGGCGTAACGTATCCACTCGCTGCTGATCTTGTGCCAATTGATCTTCTGCGCCCAAAGACACGACCGATGTGGTTACAGGCACATGCTGGACGACGTCCAAAACAGCGTCATTAGGTAATGGCGCTAATGCAACAGCCGCATCATTCGCTGCGTTAGGATTCGATGCAGCCCACCCAAACCACCACCAACCTATCCCACCCAATACAGCCAAAATGAGCAACAGACCCCATAAAAACCGCATATACATCCCTCGTCTTGTTTAATCCGCGACGCGCGCAATCGCGGCTAATCTTGTCTGCACCAACATAGCCGAAAAACATCCCTAGCCTGCACCTCAATCGTGCAAGAGCCGATGAATGGTTATTTAAAAAACAAAACAATGTCGATACAGTCTATAACGCTGGAACCGTAAAACAACAATGTCAGGAGAATACTGTGAACCTACGCACCTCAACTGCTCGTCTGTCATTTCAATGGCTTATCATTCCCCTACTTGGCTTGGCACAAGCCGCATCAGCCGCCACCCCCGATTATTGGCAATGCTGGAATCGGGTCGGTGGTGAATGGAATTTTGGCCGTGTCCCATCAGCTTGCGATGCCTCGGCATTCATCAATGAGGCAGAAGCCAAAAACCGCTATAGCCCACTGGTGTTCAACGATCTGGTCAGTAATCGCACTGCCGAACGTCAACGCTATATGCAAACCACCTATACCTTCCTGCGGGATGCCAGTCGCTACTATTTGCTACAACGCAATCCAAACGCGACGACGCAAGAGCAAGCCGCTTGGCAACGCGCCGTGTTTGCCATGACCCACCAAGAAACCTTCTGGTCACATTATCGATTGGCAACTGATCAACGTCTCAAAATGATTCGCGGCGACTATGGACATGGACATGGCATGTTTCAGGTTGATGATCGCTATCACTACACCGCACTCAACCAAGCCAAAGGTGCAGACTGGGCGAAGCACTTTTTATATGCGATGGATATTTATTATGCTGAGTGGCAACGCGCAGCGAGTGCATGGTGTGTAAGCTCACCGACCAATTGGTTAGCACGTACCCGTTCTGCCTACTCTGCCTATAACGGTGGTTCTGGCAATATCTGTCGCTGGACCAACAGTGGTAGTGTGTGGGTCGCCAACGATACGGGACTCTTGGATAAATATAATGCACAAGCTTGGCTCAGTCATGTGAGCAACACGTCAGCCGCCGCACCCCGCGATGTGCCTTGCTTGCTCAATGGTGGCGTCAACTGTGGTGGCACAAGCACGCCCACCAGCGCCAGTGGCGTTGTGAATACGTCGGGCAGCAACTTGACCATTCGCACAGGGCCAGGCACCAACTATGCTGCCGATGGCTATGCCGCGCATAACACCACTGTTAGCCTACAATGCCAAACCACAGGGACATGGATCAATGGTTCTGTCAGCAACACCAACCTCTGGAGTCGTATCGCGAACGGTAAATTCCTGTCTAACGCATTCCTGAATACCAATGGCGTGACCCCGCCTGCTTGTACTTTCCCAACAGGGATCATCAATACTGGCGGCGGCGTTTTGAATATTCGAAGCGCACCGAATACCACCAGCAGCATTGTCGGCACAGTCAGTCATGGCACAACGGTGACGGTTTATTGTCAGCAAATCGGCACGACGGTGACGGGTACATACGGCACCAGCAACTTGTGGAATCGGATTGCTGATGGTCAGTTTGTATCAGATGCTTATGTCAATACAGGCTCGGATAGCCGCATTGCACCGATTTGCTACTGACCGATTGTTTATTTTAATCACAAACCTCTGAACCAAAAAGCAGCCCAAAATTGGACTGCTTTTTTTCGCTAAATTGAAGGCTATGGGCAGTTGGGAATCACCGCACCATTATTGTCTCTGGCTTCGTCATTGCCCCAGCGAGACAACATATAGGCAGACACCCACTGGTTGGCAGGGCCAACATCCAGATCGGTTTTAAGCCACCAGTGATTATAGTTACTGCCGACCTGTACTTTAGGCCCCCAAACCTTACAGTACACATAATGTGTGCCCTGATATAGCGTGCCTGTAATCGTGCCACCAGGCGTGCTGCGGCCATTGGCATGGGCAAACGTATCCACCCAGTATTGGCCCGTTGGCGGTGGTGGTGGCGGATTGACAACGCCACAACCGTTATCACTGGTCACCACTTTTTGGAAATAGCTATACGGATAGGGTGCTAACGAATAGCCATTGATCCGTACGGTCTGCGCGATATTGTTATAAAGCTGCTCATAATGTATGTGTGGCCCTGAGCTATATCCTGTTGAGCCTGTTTTGCCAATCTCTTGGCCTTGTGCCACATTCTGGCCTTGATTGACCGAAAATGAACTCAAGTGATAATAGCGGGTTGTCCAGCCACCGCCATGATCCACCACCACCATATTGCCCGCGCTAGGATCAAACAATCGCGCCGTCACGACTCCTGCCGCAGAGGTCAAGACGGGTGCACCATTGGTCACGCCATTATCACTACGCACCCAGTCCAGCGCATTGACGTTATGCCCTGCATAAGTGCTATACGTCCATGTCTGCCCACAGGCAAACGGAGCTTTAAAATTTGGATCGGCCAGCGCGACATTGGCGATAGGTAGTAGCAGCACAGCCAAATATTTCAATCGAATCATGTGAACACTCCTGTTTTGTTTGAATAATCAGACAGCAAATACTCTCGTATTGACTGCGGGGCATCTGCCCTGTGTTGTTCTAACAAAATTAAATCTTAAATAATGGGTTTTTCCGATCAATAACCGACCGTCTTACAAAGCATTAACAATAGTTTTTATACACTGTGATTTACATCACAATCTAGAGCAACAATAAAGTCGATGGCAGTTTAAAGAACTGCGCATCGACACCCAACCATGTCGCTTATAGCGCAGTCACTGTTCCTGCCAAATGTGGCTTGCCTGACTTAGCATCGGACAAACTAAACTCAGTTTTTTTGCGCTGTTTCTGCGCTAAAAACTCGACTTTTGCAGGCAATAAAACTGGCAGCTTAAACTGCACATCTGCGCGATAAGCCGCAGGTAAGTCACCCATTTCAGCCAAACAACGAGCCTTTGACCATAAACCATGTGCAATCGCTTTGGGGAAACCAAAGGCTTTTGCGGTGACAGCATGCACGTGGATCAAGTTAAAGTCACCTGATGCCATCCCATAACGGCGGCCAATGTTTTCAGGCACTGACCAAACGGCTTGCTGATCACCTGCTTGTGGAATGGTTTTTTCGGCACGTTCGGCTGGTTTTTTCTCAGCACTGGCCGCAACTTTTTGGCGCATCAGATAAGTGGTTGCGCCTTCCCATACCAACTCGTCGCCTACTTTTGCAGTCATGACAAAATCAAACTGCACACCTTTTTCGTGTGGCTGAAGCTCATCAAAACGACAGGACAGACGCAAGGCTTCATTGCTCTGGATCGGACGATACTGGGTCACGCTATTGCGGATATGCACCAAGCCAATGATTGGAAAAGGAAATGCTTCATCCGTCATCATGCTCAGTTGCAGTGACTGGCCTAATACGACCAAATACGTTGCAGGTACAAGTCCGTCGTGCTTAAAGCCACACACGTCTTTGTAGCGATGCAGGTGCTGCTGATCAATCTGCAACCGATCCAGCACGTATTCGGCTTCTGGGAGGACTTGGCTATTCTTGCTGGATTTTTTCAGCATAGACGCGATGACTTTGCCATAGGCCACATAAGGCTTGGGCAGTTGATCAAAGTGACGAATATTCATGAAATGCGTACTCTGGATAAAATCGATCAGGTATAAACCCATCATCACAACAGGAAGCCAACAGACTCCCTGCTGCATATCGGCGAATTACGCGCCAATCAGGCTCTGGCCGCAGACACGTACCACATTGCCATTTAGGCCATTCGAAGCTGGGCTAGCAAACCATGCAATCGCTTCTGCTACGTCCACAGGCTGACCACCTTGCTGCATCGAATTCATGCGACGACCTGCTTCACGAATCGCCAATGGAATCGCCGCAGTCATTTGCGTCTCAATAAAACCAGGAGCAACCGCATTGATGGTTACGCCTTTACGCAGCGTAGGCGCAACAGCTTGTACCATCCCGATCACACCCGCTTTAGAGGTGGCATAGTTGGTTTGACCCATGTTGCCCGCGATACCACTGATTGATGACACGCAAACAATCCGTGCATTGTCATTCAGTACTTCGTTTTCGAGCAGGTAGTCATTGATGCGCTCTTCAGAAGACAGGTTGATGTTCATCAACAGGTTCCACTGTGCATCTTTCATGTTGGCCAGTGTTTTGTCACGGGTGACACCCGCATTGTGCACAATCGCATCCAAACCACCTTTGGCTGTTGCAAACTCTGCAATATGCTGACCTGCTTCAGGTGCAGTGATATCTAATGGCAAAACACTACCACCAATCTCACCTGCAACACGTTGTAGATCAGCCTCTTGTGATGGGACATCCAAACAAATTACATGCGCGCCATCACGCGCCAAGACACGCGCAATTGCTTCACCGATGCCACGACTCGCACCAGTCACCAATGCGGTTTTGCCAGCCAAAGGCTGAGCCCAATCAACTGTGATTTGACGAACTTTTTTCACCCGAACTACTTGTGCGGAGACATAAGCAGATTTTGGGGACAAGAAGAAACGTAGGCTTGACTCGAGGTTTTTCTCACCGCCTTCAGCTACATAAATCAACTGTGCAGTCATGCCTTTTTTGAATTCTTTGGCAACAGCGCGTACAAAACCCTCTAGCGCACGTTGGGCAGTTGCATGTTTGGTTGATTTGCAACCCTCTGGTGGACGACCCAACACAATGACACGGCCAGATGCAGACAACTGACGAGCAATCGGATTGAAAAAATTGTACAGCTCAACCAGCTGCTCGGAGTTTTCGATGCCAGATGCATCAAACACAAATGCTTTAAAGCGCGACTCTTTATCACCTGCGTTAAAGGCACGCAAATTCAGACCTGCTTGAGCAGCAGTCTGTTGTAGCTCTGCATTGTTACCCGCATAAGTATCCGCATGAATCGCTGCCAAAACATCGCTAATCGCAGCAGACAATGTGCTATTCGGGGCTGCGCCGAGCAAGACTGCGCCACTGATCACAGGCTTCGTCGCATCAAAACGCTCAAGATCAATCGGCATGGGCAAGCCAAGGTTTTTGACCAACAGTTGGCCGAAGGCAGAATTGGCAAAAGCCTGATAACGATCGCTCATAGTATGATCTCACTCAGAAGAAACAAAAGAATTAGAATATCGGAGTTGTGCTGCAACAGAAAACACACTGCACCAATTGGCACATCTCCTCACCAAAACCAGACAAAACATCTGCGTTTGAGTGACTCGTGAATTTTGCTACAAACACCTACCACACGAAAACACCCGTAATCTTAGCAGAAGCCTAAACCAAGCGGACTTGTCATGTTGCCTAAACTGTAGGGCAGTCCAGCCAATACATGTTGTTGGCTTTGTGGTAATGTTGCCAACTTGAAAATATTTTGACTCTAAAGAGATCTCTATGAGCCAGAACCCTCAGGATTCATCCGATCTAAACACGCCGACAGACGCAACCACCCCGCCGTCTGACGTGCCAGCCAAGCCCACCCGTCGTCGCAGCAGCAAAGCCGCCGACAACACCACTGCAACAACGGACGCACCCGCCAAAACCACGCGGACACGTAAGCCTAAAGCAGCAACCGAATCTGCATCCACAGACAGTGGCAAAACCACGACCTCTTCCACTTCCACTCGTACACGCCGGACGAACAGCACACGCAGTGCCAGCACGACCAAGGCTGCTACGACTTCCAAAGCGAAAAAACAGGACGCTACCATGAGCAACCAACCTACTATTCGTCGTGTCGCCATTATCGGCGGCAATCGTATTCCGTTTGCCCGTTCAAATGGTGTCTACTTCAATGCCTCGAACAGCGTCATGCTGACCGCTGCACTAGACGGCTTGGTTGAGCGTTTTAACCTGCAAGGCAAACGCCTTGGTGAAGTCGTTGCGGGTGCTGTCTTGAAGCACAGCCGTGACTTCAACATGACCCGCGAGTGCGTACTGTCCACCAAACTGGCACCAGAAACCCCAGCGATGGACATCCAACAAGCCTGTGGTACTGGCTTGCAAGCAGCGTTTATCGTTGCCAACAAAATTGCGCTTGGCCAAATTGACGTTGGTATTGCAGGTGGCGTTGACACCACCTCTGATGCACCGATTGCGTTCGGTGACAGCCTACGTCGCACCCTGCTCACACTGAATATCGCCAAAACAGGCAAAGACCGCCTCAAAGCACTCAAGCAAATCAACATCAAAGACTTGATGGATGCGCCTAGCAATGGTGAGCCACGTACTGGTCTGTCGATGGGTGATCATCAAGCGATTACCACCCTTGAGTGGGGGATTACCCGTGAAGACCAAGATGAACTGGCCGCACGCAGCCACCAAAACATGGCGCGCGCCTACGAAGAAGGCTTCTTTGACGATCTAATGACACCATTCATGGGTCTGACTCGCGACAACAACCTGCGTCCAGACAGCTCAGTTGAAAAACTGGCCAAGCTCAAGCCAGCCTTTGGTAAAGGCGAAAACGCCACCATGACCGCAGGTAACTCTACTCCGTTGACTGATGGTGCTTCATGCGTGCTGCTGGCCTCTGAAGAGTGGGCAAAAGCCAATGGCCATGAGGTATTGGCCTACATCACCTTCACTGAAACCGCTGCGGTTGACTTCTTGGGCAAAAAAGAAGGCCTATTGATGGCTCCAGCCTATGCTGTACCACGTATGTTGGCACGCGCAGGTTTGACGCTACAAGACTTCGA
>JAYXXU010000337.1:0-4111 GCA_036019135.1 Pseudomonadota bacterium
TAACTGAGTGTGAGCAATATTTGGTCTTCCGTGCAGAGCTTACTTGGACGACCAGACTTGCGCTTAAGGGCTTCAGCGGCCTGTACAACGCTCACCATCTCGGTAAATGTTGCTTGATCGATACCGACCAGACGCTTGAGCTGTGAGTCCGTGTAGGACTGAATCTGAGCATATTTCATAGCTCAAATTATAGGCTGCTTTTATACTTTCGCAAGAGATCTAATAATCGACAGATAGTTTTTTGGAAGGTATGGATTTGGATCTTGAGCCGAGCAATAGTAGCGAGGATAAAAATGATCATAGCTACAGCTTGCACCAAACTGACCTAATAACGCTTCAATTTTTTTCATTGAGTCGCCTGTTCTTATTTGGTGGTCTATAGCCGTTTGAATGTCTTTCTTTGTGACATAGTCTGTACCATGTACACAGCCTGACAAAGCTGCAAGTATTTTAAGTAGACAAATTAACCTAATAGTTGAAAAGGCGTCAAACCCTGTGGATTTCATCTAAGTCTCTCATCTGTGGGTAGCCAAGAAAGCTGATTAAATATGGAAAACAGGGGAGTGTCAAAAAATATTTATTATAAAATACAGTATATTAGATGTATTGAGATCTCCTTCGCTCCATGGTATCAGTGAGGTGTCAGGTGCATCCTTGCACCCGACTACCCACCCATAGATAGCCTCAATACGCTTACTGCACACCCAACATCTTTGCCAGCTCTGCCGCTGGAATATAACCACCCAGATACTTACCATCGACACTATAAACGGCAGGTGTGCCATTCACGCCCAACTGCTGCCCGAGTTGATGTTGCTTCATGACGGGATTGGCACATTTGGGTGATTCGACAGGCAAACCATGCTTGGCTGCATCCATCGCACTATTACGGTCTTCACTACACCAGATGGCTTCCATTTTGGGCACGATTTGAGCCGCGCGCGGCCATGCCAAATAGCGAATCTCGATGCCTTTTTCGTTGATTTGAGCCATTTCGCTGTGCAGTTTACGGCAGTATCCGCAGTCAGCATCCGTAAAGACATAAGCAACGGCTTTTACAGGCGTTGTTGGGCGATAGATCACTAAATCTTTTTGGTCAATCTGACCAAACAGTTTGGTTGCGGTAGCTTGTACCAATGGGGCGGTCACATCGGTCACTTGATTCTGTCCCAAGCGAATCACATCACCTTGAATGATGTATTGCCCATCTGCTGTTGTAAATACCGCTGGCAAGCCATCCAATGTCACCCAAAAAATACCATTGGCTTCAGTGGGTTGGATGTCCAAGATTGTGGCATTGAGCCCTGCTTTTTTGAGGTTATTGCCGAGGCTTTGTTTGAGACTGGCAGGAACGCTTTGGGTGCTGGCGGGCGAAGGGGCAGATTGCGAGCTATTGCTACACGCTGACACGGCAACCAACAGTGCCAAAGTCGTGCTGCGAACGGAAAGACGCTGTAGCAGCTTGCGATGTTGTGGGGCGGGAGCTGAAAAAAGAGAAAGCATCAACGTTCCTTGGTAAATGGGTCAGCGCCAAACAGGGGGCATGGTCAGTATGATCAGATGGCGGTGCAATCTGATGGGTAGATTTGGCGCACAGGATCTTGGCCACAGCATAACAAAAACTATTCGAGACGGCGGTATTCGACTGTATCGAAACGTCAACAGATACTCGTCAGGTTAGCCGCGTGGATGATGGCTTTGATGTAGACTTTGTAGTCTCGCGCGTGCCACATGGGTGTAGATTTGAGTGGTTGATAAATCACTGTGACCGAGCAACATCTGAACCACTCGCAAATCCGCGCCGTGATTGAGTAGGTGTGTGGCAAACGCATGGCGTAAGGTGTGTGGTGACAGATTGGCTTGAATGCCCGCTACTTGTGCATAATGTTTGATGGCATACCAAAAGTTTTGTCGGGTCATAAACCCGCCTTGCTGAGTGACGAACACGGCATCCGAGACTTTGCCTTGGAGTAGCTGCGGGCGGCTGTGCGCAAGATAGCGTTGCAAGGCATCCACAGCCACCTCGCCGAGCGGAACAAGGCGTGATTTGCTGCCCTTGCCCGTGACCCGTAACACGCCTGCATTCAGATTTAAGCCGTCTAGTCGTAGTCCAAGCAGCTCCGATACCCGCAAGCCACAAGCATATAAGACTTCCAGCATGGCCTGATCGCGTTGACCCAAGGGCGTGTCCAGATTGGGGGCTGCCAGCAAGCGCTCGACATCTTGTTCGGATAGATCTTTTGGCAGTGGTCGCCCGAGCGCAGGACTATGCTGTTCGGCAGTGGGATCATCCTCGCGAACATGGCTCAGCCGTAGATATTGAAAAAACTGCCGCAGTGCAGATAAGGCACGAGAAATAGAGCGTGGGCTTTTGCCTTGTTGTTGGCAGTCTAAAATATAGTCCTGCACTTGTGTGGTGTGCCACTCGGCCAAGTCAATGGCGTTGCTCGACTGTGCCTGACATAGGTCACTCAGATAGGCGTTGCGGGTATGCGGGCTGACAGCCTGTGCCACCAGATAGTCCCGAAAACCTTGCAAATACAACGCCTCATTAGGCAATGGGACAGGCTTGGGTTGGCGGGGTTGCCGCGCAGCGCGGATTGACATGATGCAGGAGCGACTCAGACGAGAAGAAGTGGCCATACTGACACAAGGATTGGCTATATTAAAACGGGTTATATTGCTAATAAAACAGTCGTGCTTATAAAGATAATCTAAACAGTTACAGTCTAAAGCGATCCAAATTCCTTGAATGACTGTATATCGAGATCACACAATGACGTCACTTTATCCGATTCAACGCTATGCTTGTTGGCTGGCGATTCCTTTATTCAGTTTGGCCATGCCCAGTTGGGCAGATGAGGCTGCATCGATTGCGGTACTCCAACAACAAATCCAAGCCTTGCAACAGCGTTTGGCACAGCTCGAACAACGCGAGCCTGTAACGACTGCTGTATTTGCTACACCCCCGACAGAAGCCGCCAACACCACGACTCAGCCTGCTATCCAATCTAATACATCTCAGTCCAGCACATCGCCCGTGACCCAAGTGCGTGTATATGGGCAGGTACAGATGGATGTGCTGCATGATTTCAAAGCGACCGCGCCAAATGACGTGTTTAATAATCTACCAGAGCAGCCACTCGGGCAGGCCGAGCGCTTGGAAAATCAAACCAATGTGACGGTCGAGACCTCGCGGCTTGGGGTGGATTTTGCCGTACCCAGTGAGTTGGGTCGTGTCAAAGGCAAGTTTGAAGGGGATTTTTATACCTATGGCGATGCGGCAACGCGTGGGCGGTTTCGGTTGCGGCATGCGTATTTTGAGACCGATCATTGGTTGATTGGTCAAACGGGATCTGTGTTTTCGGATTATGCACACACACCATCTACAGCGGACTTTAATGGTCTCGTTGGGTCGATTTGGGCGCGCCGTCCGATGGTGCGCTATCGCCAGTCGTTTGGTGAGGCTGGCCAATGGTGGGTCTCTGCTGAACGTCCGAGTGGCAATGCGCGTTTGCCCAACCTCGCGACACGCTATAGCCATCAGTTTGCACAAGGGGCATTGACTGTGCGTGGCTTGTTGCATGAAAAACGTCGATTAGATGATGAAAAGCTGGGCTATGGGGTTGGCCTTGGTGGTCATGTTAATTTCACGCCAGAGACCAAGCTTCTAGGACTGTACAGTCGTGTGGTTGGAGATGGTGATTATGTTTGGGGTGCAAAGGCAATGCCTGCGGCGGATCACTTGGATTTTTATCGTACGGATAGCTGGATGCTGAGTCTGGAGCATCAACTTGATCCACAGCTTACGGCGGCGTTAGGCTATAGCTTGCTTAAAACCAGTGGCGATACCGAGGTGCTGACGGACAATCAGCAGCTTTCGCAGGGATCGCTCAGCTTGTTTTATACGCCGATACCAAAGGTCACGCTGGGGGCTGAATATCTATATGGTGAGCGGGAGACCTTCGGCGGCGACATGGGCAAAATGTCTCGGCTGGGCTTGATGGGGCGCTATCAGTTTTAGGCAGTCAGTCACCTCTCACATTCAGTCCAGATGTGAGGGGATTGTGGCATGAATGGCTGTTTTTAGTATAAAAATTCTTTTAATCTG
>JAYXXU010000338.1:0-8726 GCA_036019135.1 Pseudomonadota bacterium
CCTAGGGTGCGTGCGGTATAGCGTCTACCATCATGCCGCACATACACCGCCAGCTTGTCTTTTGTCAGGCTGTTGTCGATTTTGTACTTACGGACACCTAAGGCCCCAGCGACTTGTGAGTTCATGGCGGTGATCATCACCACGTCACCCATGCCGAGTGATTGTGCAAGTAGGTTGATGGCAGAATAGGTCGGTGAGTGCGAATTCGACAGGCTGCGCTTTTGATGGCCAAGGTATTCCGCCACATGCGACTTGCCAGTTTCACGCACAGTAAAAATTACGTCTTTTGATAGATCCTCAGTGGTCGCGTCTTCACGCAGCACAACTGCTGGAGCCGCTATCGCTGAAGTGTCGACCACCTGTTTGGCATGATGCGAGGTGGTATAAGCACGTCGATTGTTCAGCAGGTCATATAAACTATCTGCCATATGCTGATAATCCAATTCATCTGGCAAACAGTGTGCCGCCACCAACTCATCTACCTCAACTGAAGTACACGACTTGAGCTGGTTTAGAAAGTTTTCGCCTTCGGCTGTGAGCCAGACACAAAATCCTTTTACCTCACCTTGGTCATTCAGCGATAGCGGCTTAGTCCCAATAGCCAAACCTCTCGCCTCATAACATTTAAACAGATCCGCAGAAACGTCCTCGTTGCCATTGATTCGCTGTAAATCACGTTCAAACTGTTGGGCTTTGGATAGGATGACCGACTGAGCGGGTGCAGTGTCTTCAGTGGTTCCTGCTGCTGCAATTGCGTCTTCAATTCGAGTGAGTGTTTCAATTACGCCTAGTTCGGGTTGATCGGCCGCAATTGCTTCCTCAATGTCGATTTGACTGGATAGTGCGGCTTTGGCCACTGGAGCGGTAGGCACGGGCAGGTTGACTGGCGCAACTTCACGCCACGGCGCGGCATAGATCAGGTGCTTATGGGTTGGATTCTGTTCACGCATCGATTGCGCCAATTTTTCAGCGGCAAGGCGGCTGGGTGCGGTGATGGGTTCACCTTCAGAGTAGACACCCCATGACATGCCGTAGTCATCCAGCACGGCGACTGCCATGGGTTCAGGATTGATTACCTCAAGCTCTGGGAATGCAAACGCCTGTAATTGCGCAGCAGTTGGACTGATCCAGCCTTGGACGTGGCCAGTATCCAGATCAATGCTCAGGCGGATTTGATCATCGTCACCAAAGAAGTGGCTCATAAAGGCGGGTAGGTCTGGCACGGCATTGGTGGTCAGTTGCTGCTGATCATCCAGTACGGCTGCATTCAGATACTGGGCTTCGATGATGAGCTGTAGCGCGGTGATATTCACTGTTCGTGCGAGTGAGATTTGCATGTTGCATCCTCATAGCGAGAATGCGCCCCACGTTCGGGGCGCGTGGGGTTAGGCGGATAGTTCGTCAGGGGTGCAGCCTTGGCTTTCCAGCAATCGCTTATGGGCAATCACGCGGATGGTTGGGCGTTGGCCAGTGGGTAAGTGTTCAATCAATGCCGTCACAGTCTCAACGGCTGCGGTATTCGGCGCCAATGCCAGCATGTTGATGATCATGCTGTGTGTCACTGGTGCATGTCCGAGCAGCAGTTGGATCAGGTTTTGGACAGCACCGTTGGTGTACACCGTCCATTGTTGGTCGACTTTCTGTTGCATCTGGCCAGTACGACGACAGACAGCGATGTTAAAGGTGTGCTGCTGTTCGAAGTCAGTGATTGCAAACAGGCAGGCGGTCTCAGTTTGTTTGAGCAGTCGGGCGGCGTGTTTCATGGGTTCACCGCCATATATGCCACAGCCAGCACCAACAGAAAAATGACGGCATGGCCGATATTGCCCCATAGCGTTGAAGGTGTATTCACGGGATAGGGGTGGTATTTACGGCCAAACCCACCACGATAATCTTGCTTGCTCATAGCCGACACTCCTGTTCGGAGTGGTTGGCCAACCATTCGGTGATTTCTTTTTCGACTGCTTTAAAAATGGTGAAGGGTAGGATGTCGGTGATGTCGATAGAGCCAACTGAGCTATACATAAAAGCGCAGTAGGCAAACACGACGGTATGTGCCTTTTTGAAGTGGACATAGATGCGGGTGGTGGCAGAGCGGTAGACCGCTGTGCCATGTTGTTGGTGCATGTTGACGCGGATCAGTTGGGTCGGCTGATCCAGTTGGGCGAGGGCGGCCATGATTAGCGACCTCCTACGATTGCAGGATTGAGGTGTGATGTGGCATTGATACGGTTGCTACGCTGTAGAGCGCGTGCATGGCGTTCCTTGGCACAGACATAGTCAGGGTGTGCAGCGATGAATGCGCGGCGACGTTCTTTGGCCAGATAGTCGCTATGGCGGTCTTTGAGTACCGATTGGTGAAAGGCTGGGATCTCAGCGGCTGTCCATTTGCCGTTTGAGACGATGAAAAACTGATTCTTGGCTTTATTCCATGCGTAGTCTTTGCCGTAGATCTTGGCGCGAATGCCGTCAGCATTCACTTTGACTACTAGAACTTTCTGACTCATAATTCGGTCACTCCATTGGGTTTCGCTTTGGGGTCATGCCCTCGGTCGTTGGCGCGACGCGGGGGTTTTTCTTTAGCGTGTGTGCGCTTCGATGAACTAATGTTCGTTTAACCGAACTTGTTAGTCAATCGAATTATTCGTATTGTGGAACTACTTGTATGAAATTTGATCAATTGAGTGTTCGGACTTGTGTACGCTAGGCAAAAGAAAACCCGCACTGGGCGGGTTTGGTGTGGTAAAACCGTTTGCTATTGGCACTATCGCTAAATACTATAGCGGACTGGACTTACCTCTAAAGCCTTGGAAGGTTCGGGTGCGCTATGAGTATCAGCAAAATGCTAGATAAAGACGTTCGTCATGTCGTCAAAAAAACAGTGCTCAAAGAGCATCTCAGTGACCCGTCAACGCTTGTCATAGAGGAGCTGGGACTAGACTATGGGCGCAACCGTGCCGATATTGTCGTGATCAATGGTGAAATTCACGGCTACGAGTTAAAAAGTGATTCAGACAACTTACTTAGACTTCCTCGTCAAGTGCAGTCCTATTCCGCAATTATGGACAAGGTTACGCTGGTTGTTGGTGAGCGGCATGCCCATGAGGCAGCGCTTATCATTCCTGAATGGTGGGGGATTAAGGTTGCCGCAATGGGTTCTCGTGGTGCTGTTAGTCTTATCACAGAGCGTCGATGCAAAACAAACAAACAGATTGAGCCTTTGGAACTTTTGAAGTTGATTTGGAAGGATGAGGCGCTTGCCCTTTTGTCATTCAAAATGGACATTGATTGGCGCGTGAAAAAATTAAAAAAAGAAGCTGTCTACAGATTGGTAGCAGACAACTTCACAGTGGACGAAATTAGAGACCAATCTCGGGCTATATTGAAATCCCGTACAGATTGGCGATCTGCTTCACCACAAACGTAATGTGATGGTTATGCCCGACCTTCACCCACGTTTCCATGTTGCCGCAGCTTACTTTCTGATTTGCACAATCTTCGAGATACTTATCGCCCGCTGAAAAGTTGCCACCAAGGAAATATGGTGAATTAATAACAATCGCAGACATATTGAAGTACTGATCAAAGCCATGTGTGTTTACCTGATAGCCCACTGCAAACATGTAGTTGTCAGAAATTGTATAGCGTATCTTGGCATTCGGATTAACATATGGCATCGGCTCGGCTTCTTCAGGATGAGATGTCGAGTAGTCTGCAAATACTGGATGCTTGATATTTGCTTGATGAGCTGTCATGAAGTCTAGAAAGCCTAGCCAGTCTATTCTGGGCTCAAAACCAAATGGATTGTATTCGGTTCTTGGCAGGTCTTTTGGGATAGATGATCCTGCAATTATAACTTTGCTAAAATTTTGCCCTAAACCAGAGCTATAGATTTGCGAGAAAAGCTGCTCAATATCGTGAGCATGCGCCTGTCTAGTGCGTTTCAGGTCACAGCTAAAGTCTATCAATAGGTCGACACTATTCCCAAATTCTGCCAAGTGAGGAAGCAAGATGCTTAGGTTTGCCAAAGTAGCAGCATTAAAAGTGTCTACATTAACCCGAATACATGAAGATATATTTTTGCCACGAACATAATTAATAATATCTGGGCGTTGATTATCCACATCTACAACAGGTGTAAACTCAATGCCTTCGGTTTTGAGCCCTTCGAACACGAAATAGCTGCTGCTCACGTTGTTGATGGTGAATGGATCAACCCTGTTTAGATCAATATAAATAGGGCGATCCCATTTTTTCTTCAGCTGCGTAGCCAAGCCTTTTGATCGTTCTTCATACTTGTCTTGCGTTAAAACAAGCATAGGCTTTATCCGATCTTTTACCTTGTCGGCTAGTTCCGACAACGCAGAATACTCCCCGCGCTTGGTTTGTAGGATTGGTACATACAATACATCTTCTCTCATATCACTCCCCTGCCCAGACCAAAAGGAACGCGCTGGGTTCGCGTAGTTATTCTGATGCCCAATTAGGTGGAATCTCACCTAATCGCGGTGTTCCCATATCTATACATCAATCACAGGAACTTCTAGCACTCGCCGACTCGGTGGCAATATCTCAATAATTGGCACAATCGCTGTGACGTCTTGCAACTCAAGTGTGAGCCGCTCGCCAGTATTAACCGATAGCAAATGCAATAAACCGTCGCGTTCGGTGATGTATTCTTTGATGATACAGCGTTCGTTGTTGATACATACCAGTACAAACTCACCAGCTACAGCATTTGTATCAGGATCGCAGACTACATACCAGCCATCACGAATGACGGGATGCATTGAGCCGCCTGTCCCACGTAATGCGTAGGCATTCGGACTGCCTGTGATACTAGGGACGTATCCATCACCATCTTCACGAGCAAAGCTGTCCGTGTAATTGAAGTAACCATCATTGCCCATCTTGGCCGAACCCTTGATTGGCACATAACGGACGCGATAGCCGCCTTTAACTATATGTAGACGATTGCTGACTGATGGGGTTTGTTGTGAGTCACCACCTTTAAGTAGCCATTCTGGAGATGTGTTCAACACGTTGGCAACTTTCAACAAGTATTCGCCTCGAGGCATTGATGGACCATTTACCCAGCTAGAAATGGTTGCACGCCCAGCTCCAGTGACTCGCATCAAATCTGCTTGTTTTAAGCCTAGCTCAGCCATTTTCGACTGTATGCGCTCATGAATAGTCAGCACGGTAAATACCCTCATTTCTGTTCGTAAATCAAAACACAAAAACTTGACGGAATACCGAACAATATGTTCTGATAACCGAATCAAAAATGCATGGAGTTACGAACGTGACGTTCAGTGATGTTCAAAACCACTTTGGCGGCTCTTATCGTGAAATTGCCCAGACCTTGAGTGTGTCGATCAGCCGATTAACTGACTGGAAAAATAACGGTATCCCACTGGGTCGCCAAGCAATGATCGAAATTCAAACCAAAGGGGCATTAAAAGCCGATCTTACATCGCATCACCTCGCCAAAACCGCCTAACCATCATAACGACACCGAATGTCGCTCAAAACAGTCACGGAGCATAGAAATGACTGATGTACACCGCGCACTACAAAAGACCGCGATGGCATACGGATTCAAACGGCTGGCGGCAGAAGCAGATTGGACGTACCAAACCACCCGCAACACCTTCTGTCCAACCTCGACCCATAACCCGATCAGCCTAGATAAGGCCATCGAAACATGGCGAGTCACGGGGGATTACAGCGGCATCCACGCCTTGTGCGCCATGTTTGGCCTAGTCGCCATCCCGATCCCTGAACACTTCATCGATACCGAAGTCTGCCTGTTCCGTAGCGTACTGGCCGCCGTCCGCTGCAAAGGCGAGTTTTTTAGCGAAATTGACCAAGCTCTATCGGATTCAAAAATCAGTGAAAACGACTGGACATTGATCCTAGACGACTTCCTACATATGCAAGCCGCCACATCCCACCTGATGGGCAAGCTGCAATCCATGAAACGCGCCCAACAAAAAACCCTGCCTAGCGACAACTAGACAGGGTTCAGCGTCTTGACGGACATCAAGACAAATCAACAAAGCAAGAGGAGTATTCCATGAAAACCCTGACCAATGCAACACCCCAAACTCAGCAGCCAGATGCTCAACTGCACATGGCTGAAGCCATCATCGACATGCTGCATGGACGCAATCAACGCCTGAGCAGCCAGATCAGTGCCGAGCGTAGCACCATCCGTCAACTGCGCTGCCAAGCCACCAATCGCACATGGCAGATCCAAGATGCTCAGCGTGATCAACAGCAGGCCATCTATAGCCGCAACGTCATGATCATCCTGATGTTGATTTTGATCGGTCTAGGGTTGATCTGGCTGCTCCTTATTAACCTAGGCGGGACAGCATCATGACCCAACTTGGCCTAGCACTCGACAAACCCCAACAGGTGATTGCCTTCATCCCATACAGCCGTACCAACGGTAAAGCGGAATACGTCGAAGACATTGAGCGACTGGAATGCCGACTGAGTCCACCCAAGCGCTGGCTGTTGGCCACGATCAGCTTGGCGTACTGCCGTGACGGTTGGCGCTATGGATTTTGGTTGAACTTGCCCACCAGCAACTTTGACAAGGCGTATCCCTGCGCCGCAGCCAACAAACCCCTTAAAACCCGTGCATTGGCGATCCAGCACGCCACAGACCATTTACGCGTGCATATACGGCAACTGGAGCAATTCCGTGCCGACGTGCGCAGCCTTTCAGATTATCAAGCGGTCACTGCGTGGATTGCAGATATAGGAGCAAGCTCATGAGTATTGATGCCACCAGTTGGGCATGGAAAGCCCCAGTACAATCCTGTTCACAGCGTATCGTGCTTTTAGCGTTGGCTGATCGTGCAGGGGAAGACCATACCGCATGGCCAAGTGCAGAGCGTCTGCATCAAGACACCTGCCTAAACATCAAAACCATCCCCAAGGTGCTTAAAGAGCTGATGGGTCTTGGTTTGATCATGGACACTGGCGAACGCAAAGGCTCAAGTCGTCGCGTCGTGGTATACCGCCTGATCGGTGTGGTCGACCGTATGAACCCGCCGAAAAGTGGTGGAGGGCAATACCCCCAAAAACGGGATATACCCAAAAACGGGGGGATCAGATACCCCCAAAAACGGAATACACCCGAAAAAGGGATACACCCAAAAACGGACGTATCTCACAGCCAAAACACGCCCACAGATACACCCGAAAACGGTGGTATTAGATCTACCCAAAATTGGGATACACCCGAAAACGGGATACACCCAATAACGGATTTAGATACCCCCAAAAACGGGTGGATAGATACACCCAAAAACGGGTGTCAGAATCTATCATTAGAATCTAAAAAGAATCTAAAGAGTGTACGCACGCAAAAAAACAAGACTGCAATCCCTGAAGACTTTGGAATTTCAGAAGCGGTTTTGAAGTGGGCAACTGAGCAAGGTCATACCCACCTGCAACAGCACCTCGAATCCTTCATCGACAAAGCCAAGTCCAAGCAGTACCAGTACGCCGATTGGGATGCAGCGTTCAGGGAAGCCATCCGTAAGAACTGGGCGGGTGTTGGAGCCAATCCAAGCAAACCAGCCGCGTACTCACAGCAGCCATCGCAACCCCAGCGACAAGTCGAATCACCCAAGCCTGAATCTCAGCGTCGAATCAGCCTGTTCGCAGGTTTGGAACTATTCACGTTTAACGATCTTCGCAAGCTAGATCCTCAAGTGACCCAAATCCAGATCCGTGAAGTCGCACAGCAGCAAGGCCTAGATGCGGTACTGGTGATGCAGCAAATGATCCAGCAGCTAAAAGGGCAGGGCGCAGCATGAGTCGTCGCCGTCGCAGTTTTACCAAAGCCTTTGGCAACCCAGACACCCAAAAGGCAATTGGCACAGTGATCCCACGCAGCAAACCAGTGCTGGTAGCGAGCGAGGAGAGCGAACAACAGGTCGTCATGCAGTGGGCAGCGTTGGCCTTCAAAGTGGATGGTGAGCCGCTGTCCGAGTATCTGCATCACTCACCAAACGGCGGCAAGCGTGAAGCCAAAATCAACGATCAGACTGGCAAGCGTTACTGCCCAGAGGGTCAACAGCTCAAGGCACTGGGCACTAAGGGCGGATGGCCAGATCTCAAGCTTGCGCTAGCACGCGGCGGCTATTTTGGTCTGTACATCGAAATGAAATCCCTCAACGGCCGTACCAGTCCTGATCAACGCAAGATCATCAAACGCCTATCTGAACAGGGCTATCTGGCCGTGGTGTGTCATGGCGCAACGGAGGCCATCGATACCCTCAAAAAATATATGGCATGGCCCATCACCGTCACTAAAAAAATGGAGTGGAACTAAACATGGCTGATCTCGCGGATATTGCCCAAGCGCACGCTGAAACACTGGCGGACACACTTGCCCGTTACCAGCAGCAAGCGCCTGTGGGTGAGTCACTGTCTGAGTGTGAGGAATGCGGCAATGACATCCCAGCGCCTCGTCGTTTGGCGGTCAAAGGCTGTCGGTTGTGCATTGACTGTCAGTCGGTACGAGAAGCAAAGCGCAAGCAGGGAGTGGTCTAGCTATGCTCAGACAGGTCATTAGATGGGCGATGCCAGTCTCAGTGGTGTTGTCGCTGTTACTCATGCTGATGATTGCAACAGGCGTACTGCGTTACCCCATGTTGTTTGCGCTGATCCCGCCTCTGGCCACATGGCTTGTGATGATGCTG
>JAYXXU010000339.1:0-18553 GCA_036019135.1 Pseudomonadota bacterium
AAACGCCGCCTGAATCACCGCCTCGCGTGGAAACCACTGTGGCAACAGATCAACCAATACGCCCGTCTGAAGCTGATCAACGATCATCATGGTCGGCAACTGTGCCACCCCAATGCCAGCCAACGCCGCATAATACAACGCCGCCATATCCGTTGCGACAAAGCGTGGGGTATGCCCAATCTCTAAGCTATCGCCTGTCTGATTTTCTAAGCACCAAAAATGCCGTGTATGCAGCTCACCCAAGGCTAAACTGGGCAGTTCAGCGATCTGCAACGGCAATAATGGCAACGTATGCTGCGCTAATAAACACGGATGCGCGACCAGCTTTTGGCGGCTAACGCCTAGTTTTTTGACCACCACATCCGAATCCTCAAACGGCGGAAACCGCACCCGCACCGCCAAATCAAAACCATCGCGCAATGGGTCAATGTCTTGATTTTTGATTTGAAGATAGACCTGTACTTTGGGATACAGGCGCATGTATTCATTCAGCATCCGCCCCAAATGAAAATGTAACATCGCCGATGGACAAGCAATCCGCACAATCCCTTGTGGCTCAGCGCGGGTCTGTTCAATCGACTCTTGCGCAGTTTCAGCTTCGACCAACATCGCCCGACAATGCTGATAATAAATCTGACCGATTTCAGTGACTACGAACTGGCGTGAACTCCGCTGAATCAGACGCACCCCCAAACGCTCTTCGAGCAAGGTAATCCGCCGACTCAGCTTAGATTTGGGTAAATTCAACAGACGACCCGCCGCCGAAAACCCACCATATTCGACTACTTTGGCGTAGTAGTACAAATCATTCAAATCCTGCATTGCTCACCTCTGGTGTTGGCTCAGCGCCGACTCCAACGACTTTATCGTTCTTTTTTTAGAACGTAATGTCTAAATCATACGATCTATTCATTTGATCGTTGCAACCATAAGCTTAACGCATCCGATATAGCAAGATTCAGATCCGGCGGAGTAGATCATGAAAAGCATCACAGGCATCTATCAAACCAAGCATCAACATTGGGTTGGTGACGGTTTTCCCGTTCGCTCATTGTTTAGCTATGACACGTTCGGCCAAAGCCTGAGTCCATTTTTGTTGCTGGATTACGCAGGCCCCATGCACTTCACCCCGACTGAACACGCACGTGGTGTGGGCTCTCATCCGCATCGTGGCTTTGAGACAGTGACCATCGTCTATCAAGGTGAGGTCGCACACCGTGACTCGACGGGCAGTGGCGGCGTGATTCAGGCAGGAGATGTGCAATGGATGACAGCGGGATCAGGCATCGTCCATGAGGAGTTTCATTCGCCCGAGTTCAGCCAATCTGGTGGCGAGCTTGAGATGGTACAGCTTTGGGTCAACCTCCCCGCCAAAGACAAAATGACTGCACCACGCTACCAAGGCATCACTCGGGCGGAGATTCCTGTGCTGACACTGCCCGATCAAGCAGGTCAACTGCGGGTCATCGCAGGCCAATATCAAGATGGCACTCAGGAGATTGCAGGCGCTGCGCAGACATTTTCACCGATCAATGTCTGGGATGTACAACTCAACGCCAGCCATACCGTCCAGATGCAAGTGCCTGAAGGACATAGCTTGGCATTGGTCATCCTCAAAGGCAGTGTTGAGGTGAATCAACAAAAATCAGCACAGCAAGCGCAGTTGGTCGTGCTGTCGCAAGCGGGACGTGAGTTTAGCCTCACCGCACAACAGGACAGCACGCTGCTGGTCTTGAGTGGTGAACCACTGAATGAACCTATCGAAGGCTATGGCCCATTTGTCATGAACACCAAACAACAGATCACCCAAGCGATCCATGACTTTAACAATGGCACTTTTGGGCGGATCTAACCCGATTAGACGCAAGTCAAGTCTGCTTGGCCTGCGTCTAATTTGACGGCAATTCCTGCCATTTTAACAGGTAATCACAGGAGATATCTCATGACTAAACCTTATGTCAAACTGGACAAAGCACAAGCCGCCGTTCTGCTGGTAGACCATCAAACAGGACTCTTGTCACTGGTGCGCGACATTGATCCCGATAAATTTAAAAACAATGTCTTGGCACTGGCTGACATGGCCAAATACTTCAATCTGCCGACCATTCTCACCACCAGCTTTGAAGATGGTCCGAATGGTCCTCTCGTGCCTGAGCTCAAAGACCTGTTTCCTGATACACCGTATATCGCACGCCCTGGCCAAATCAATGCATGGGACAACGAGGATTTTGTCAAAGCAGTCAAAGCCACAGGCAAAAAACAACTCATCGTGGCGGGTGTGGTCACTGAAGTGTGTGTGTCTTTTCCCGTCTTGTCTGCACTGGAAGAAGGTTTCGAGGTCTTTGTGATTGCAGATGCCTCTGGCACATTCAATCCGATGACCCGCGATGCGGCATGGGATCGGATGTCCCAAGCAGGTGCGCAAATGATGACATGGTTCGGTGCTGCCTGTGAGCTGCACCGTGACTGGCGTAATGATATTGAGGGCTTGGGTGCGTTGTTCTCAAACCATATTCCTGACTATCGCAATCTGATCACCAGCTACACTACCTTGACTGCTGGCAAATAAAACAAGCGCTGTTGATTCGATGCGACAAGGTGACTGCACCTTGTCGCAGTTATATGGCTTATTCAATTGTATAACTTGTGGAAAACTCACCATGACTGCATCAAACGCTGTCACCAAAACAGGCGTTTCCGTGCTTATCCAGCACCGTGTGCGTGCTGAGCATCTCACCAACTACGAGCAATGGTTGATTGATATTATTCAGGCAGCAGCTCAGTTTGCAGGACATCATGGCGTGAATATCCTCAAACCCGTCAGCCACCACAACCAATATGAAATCTCTGTACGCTTTGCCAGTCAAGCAGAGGCTGAGGCATGGCTAAGCTCTGAAATCCGTCAGCGCTTTTTGCAACGCGCCGAGCCTTATCTACACGCCCCAGAGTCTATCGAAATATCATCAGGCATTGATAATTGGTTTCAACCTATCAACCCACACATCCCTACACCTGTCCGCTGGAAACAGTGGTTGTTGACCACGTTGGTGATTTGGGTCTTGACTATGGTTGTACCGCCGATCTTGGCTTATTTGTTTGAGGCGATCCCTGTGCTTGGAGTATGGGGGATTCGACATGGCATTACTGCGGCAATCATTGTTGGCTTGGTGGTGTATGTGATCATGCCACGTTTGGCACGCGCGCTATCGGGCTGGTTGATGCGTTAAAATATGCTGGCATTAAACGTGGCTGAGCATCGCTGTTGCGCAACCAATCACACCTACCTAAAAAACTAAAAATCCAAAGATATAATAGGCTTAACATTTTAGAAAGTAGTATTGATGATCAAAGATTTTTATCATGAAATCATCAGATCACTGCCATCTGCCCTTGCAGGCAAAATCACACCAGCAAATTATTTTAGTCGCAAAATAAATTAATTAAAATAAACCATATCTTTAGTAAAACTTGACAAAAACACCAATCCGACTTAGATTCTTGCCGCTTATTTTCATGACACACAAACCAACGTTCGGATGAGTAAAATGAAGATTTTTTTTGTTTCGACTGCCTTAGCACTCATGTTAATTCCTGCTGCACATGCAGGATGGGGTGATATGCTCAGCGCCGCTGCACAAGCGGCATCAGGTCAATCAGCTCCAGCCGAAAACAATGCGGACAGTGCAACAGGCTACAATACTACCCCGATTAGTACAGATGAGCTGGAGCAAATGAGTTGTGCAAAGCTGGCTGTGACAGCCAAGCAAACTCAGCGAGAGCTTACAGAAAATAAAGCTAAGCTCCAGCAACTTGAAGCTACTGCCAAAAACCCTGAATTCCAGCAGCAGCAAAGTAACAAAGCGACAGTTGGTATGGTAGGTGGCCTCATTGGTCAGTTTGGTAAAGGCTCTGCCGCCGAATATGGCAATGCCATGTCGCAAGATAAAGGCTTAAACATTAATCAGCAGATTGATCAAGAGCTTGCTTTGAATAAAAAACTCCAAGCTGATCTTGATAGCATCGAAATCTATCAAGATGAAAAAAAATGTAAAAAGCGTTAATCAAACTGATTAGTGTAATAGGTTAAGCAGTCATTGAGGCGGCTTAGCCTCTCGCCCTTAAGATCTTTAAATCGCCAAGATTACTTTATCAATAAAAAAGCCCGCAGCTCCATCAGGACAGGCTAAGATCTAGTTTTGAAAATACAGCTTTTTCTTGGATTAGCATGAACTTGTCCCCGAACCAAATCCATAGCCTGCACGCATACCTAACCCAATCTTTTTATCTGTTTCAACAGCGCCAACACCCAAATACCCAAACATTCAAAGCCATACTAAGTTGCCTGACCCCAAAAGCAGCACACTACCTTGCCCACTTTTGAGCCTTAATACCATCGGAGAATTCCACATGGCACATTTCCCCATTTTGATCATCGGTGCAGGCATCGGCGGCCTGACTTGTGCGCTAGCCTTACAACAACACGGCCTACGCCCAATTGTGCTGGAACAAGCCCAACAACTGGGCGAAGTCGGTGCAGGGTTGCAACTTAGCCCGAATGCCATGTCGGTGATGCGACAACTCGGCTTAGAAACCGCCTTGCAAGCGGTTGGTTTTTTGCCAAAGGGCATCCAAAGCAACCACTGGCGGACAGGTCAAGTCCTAACCCAAGTGCCCTTTGCCCCGCTGGATTTTCATGCGCCCTATCTACATATTCATCGTGCTGATCTGCATCAGATTTTACGCGACACAGTACGAGCCAATGATCCTGACTGTATCCGTACCAGCCAACAGGTGACACAGATCAACTGCGACCACACCCAACTGACACTCGACAGTGGGGCAGTCTTATCAGCCGATTGGATCATCGGTGCTGATGGGATTCGCTCAGTCTGTCGCGATGCGGTACTTGGCCAGCCGCAACCCGCACGTTTTACGGGCAATGTCGCATGGCGTGGCGTGCTACGGCGCGATGCTGTGCCTGCACACTTGCATCCTGCCCCCTATGCCAATCTATGGATGGGTGCAGGTGGGCATGTGGTGGCCTATTACTTGCGTGGTGGAGAGCTGATTAATTTTATTGCGGTGCGTGAACAAGACGATTGGCAAGATGAATCATGGCAGTCTCCCGCGCATTTGGCGGTACTGCTCGGTGAGTTTGCGGGCTGGGACAGCAAGCTACTCGATCTGATGGCACACAGCGACCCCAAGCAATGCTACCGTTGGGCATTGTTTGACCGTGATCCGATCAGCACATGGTCAAAGCATCGTACCCTGCTACTCGGTGACGCAGCACATCCTATGCTGCCCTTCTTGGCACAAGGTGCGGCGATGGCGATGGAAGACAGTTGGGTACTCAGTCAACTGATCGCACAGACTCGTACAAATCGACTTGACCCTGATCAGGTTGGCACACGCTATCAAACCTTACGCGCCGAGCGTTGCGCACGCGTACAACAACTAGCACGCGATAATATGCAACTGTTTCATCATCGGCTGCCGTTCATGCGTTTTGGCCGTGATCTAGTCGCGCGCGGCATGAATGCAGTCAGTCCACATCTGGCGACCAAGCGGGTGGCGTGGATCTATGATTGGCAAGCCATGCCAATTGCCGCCGACTGACAAACTCTCGTGGCTCGCCGCTGATCGGGTCAGTAAACGCAATTGAACGCGCCAACAGTTGTAGTGGCTGACTAAAATCATCGCCTTTGTCGGCCTGTAACTCAGGATAAAACGCATCGTTAACGATCCCAATCCCAAGCGCTGACAGATGGACGCGTAATTGATGTTGCTGGCCTGTTTTGGGAAACAATCGATAATACGCGGTGTCGGTGCTGAGAATCTGAATTAATTCAATCCGTGTTTCGGCATTCGGCGCAATATCGTGCTGCTCAGCCATCACAAAAAATGGTTTCTCACGCTTGTATAAATAACTGCTGCGGGTCAGCGGAAAATGTAACTCAGGCCGATAGCCCGCCACAGCCTCATAGGTTTTTTGCACCTGCCGATCTGCAAACAACTGATGATATTGCGCACTGCTGGTTGGATTACATGAAAACAGCATGACACCTGCGGTTTCGCGGTCGAGACGATGCAATGGCGCAATATTCGGATCATTAAAGTGTTGTTTGAGACGCGTGAGCGCAGTCTGCTGTACATAACGGCCTGCGGGATTGGTCGGCAAAAAATGTGGTTTATCCACCACAATCAGATGCGCATCATGGTGCAAAATTGCCAGTTCGAATGGAATCGGCGTTTCATCAGGCAACTCGCGATAATACAACACCCGACATTCCGCCACATAGGCAGCATCAGGCGCAATCGGCGTGCCATCCGCCCACAACACCAAACCGTGCTGCATACGCTGCTGCCAATAGGCACAGGGAATCCGATCAAAACGCGCCACCAAAAAATCTACCACGCGTGGCCAATCACCTTTGGGTAGCCAAACGCGACAGGGGCTAATCCCGTTACGCATCAGTTTCTCATGAGTGGGGCGTTGCTTGGCGCGACTCAACGGCGCAAATATCCATTGTCCGCCAAAAACGCCAGATCAATACCACTGGGCTTGGTCGGTGTGTGGTTTGTGGTGGACTCCGCGGCTTTGTCGCCCAACAATAACCGCTCCAGATAGCGCGCCAACAGATCGACCTCAAGATTGACCCGATGACCCAGCACCCAATCGCCAATCGTGGTCTGATCGGCAGTATGCGGCACAAGATTTAGACTCACTACACAACCTTTTAAGTGATTGATAGTTAAGCTAATACCATCTACAGTAATCGAGCCTTTTTCGGCCAAATAGCGCGCTAGCTCAGGCGGTGCAGTTACCTCAAAGTACAGCGAGCGGGCATCTTGCCGCACCACACTAATCTCACCCACCCCATCAACATGCCCACTGACCAAATGTCCACCAAGGCGAGTGGTCGGCAGCAAGGCTTTTTCGAGATTGACCCGAGTTCCCGTGCGCCAATGTTTTAGAGTTGAGCGATTGAGCGTCTCTACCGATACATCTGCCGCATACCAGTCACGGCCATAAGCAATCACCGTGAGACAGATGCCATTGGTTGCAATCGAGTCTCCCAGTTTGACATCGCCCATATCCAGCGCACCGACCGCAATCTTCAAACGAACATCGCCACCTTTGGGCTGTACCGACTGAATCGTCCCTACCGCCTCAATAATTCCAGTAAACATGCTGGGTTCCTACGATCAACATCAATCCACGAGAGCGTCTAGTTTAGCATGACTGTCGCACAGGCTTAGCGCGGCAAACTCAGTCAATCCACCAGCATGACTGACTCAGGCGGCAGGACCGGCTCACGCTCAACCCCACCCAACGCTGCAAAATGCCAAAGCTGATCAATCAGTTGCTCCACTGATTGTTGAGAGGGGCGCTGCGTATCCGTCACCACGATAAACTCCAGCGTCCGCGCCCGACTCGACTGACGCTGCCGACTGACCCGATAACGCGGCACATCCTGCGTCACCAAGCTCACCTGCCCTCGTGCCACATTCGCTGCCAATAGTGCCTCTAGTCCAATATTGCCGTCGGTGCTATAGCTGGTCAAAATAAACCGTGCATTCACCTGCTGAATCAAATCCTGATAGGCCAGATTGGCTTTTTTGCTGGAATTATAGGCACTCGGGCGCTCAGTTCGCCATGTTCGATCAATCCCGCTTTTATAGCCTGCATGCATGGGTGCGGGGGTATAAGGTTTATTCCACAAAGTCAACGCATTTAAAATATGATAATTACTGGCGTACGCATGTTGATTGTACGGCGGATCTAAATACACCACATCCACCGTCACATCAGACAATTGCCGTGCCAACACAGCCGCATCGACACAATGCATCTCGGCGGGCACAGGTGACGCATGGAACACGCATGGGGTCAGCCACAACACCGAATCAATTCGATCCAATGCAGTGGCCGTTTTACCGCCCCATCCTTGATGAAAGCTTTTAAATAAACCACTGGTATTACTGACAAAGCTGGCCGAATACAGTAGCGGCGCAAGCAAGGCACTCATTTCGATTGAGCTAATCCAGCCTTCATATTGCCAACGAGCAATCTGCTCACGCATCGCATCCAAGCGCATCCCGTTGTGCCGCTTAAAAAACAAGCGGTCTTGCTGCCGATCATACTGATCATCCTGCCGCGGACAAAACGTCTGGGTCAACCAACCCGCCACAGGCTCAAGCTGATTGAGCATGGACAAGGCCGCCTCATAGCCGCCCAACGCCGCAAATGCAGGGGCTTTTTGACAGCTCAGCACCGCATCACTCAAGGCAAAACTATACGGCTCCCAATCATTGGCCAATACCTGATAGCCCAACTGCCGTGCCAAACGTGACACCACACCACTGCCTGCAAACAGATCAACAAATATCGGCACAGATGCAGCCTTGTTGCCCATCTGTGGCAATGTCCCCGTTTGTGCCAACGCCGAAATAATCAACGGCAACAAGCGCCGCTTATTACCCAAATAGGGCACAAGCTGATGAAAGACATAATCATCTGTGGTTCGTGCCGCATGTCGCCGCTTATGGTACTGTCCTGAGTCGCTCATCGAATCGGCTGCAACCGTAAGCGTATATCCTGCCCAACGGGCTGCATCTCAATCAGCTCAAACCGCAACTGCTGTGCCATCTGTACCAACGGCAAATCAAACATCGGCCGCGCCGCACTGCCCAGCACCGTCGGTGCAAGATAGACAATCAACTCATCGACCAAGCCCGCCTGCAAAAACGCCGCGCTTAACGTCGCGCCAGCCTCAACCAGCACATCTCGAATCTGTTTTTCATCACGCAACCGACACAGCACACTGGCTAAATCAGTATTGTCCCAAGTTTCAACCTCTACCACCGAGGCTGCCCCCACCAACAATAAAGACGCAGGATCTTGCGACAGTTGCGCATCTGTCGGCATGCGGCCTTGTCGGTCAAGTACCACCCGCAATGGCTGCGGCACATCCGTCATGTCCGTCCCATCAGACAAAGCTCTTACATTCAACAGTGGATCATCGGCCAACACCGTGCCAATCCCTGTGATCACTGCCCCACTGATTGCCCGCCAATGCTGTACATCAGCCCGTGCTGGCGCACCTGTGATCCATTTCGACTCACCTGATGCCATCGCCGTTCGACCATCCAAACTCGCTGCCACCTTCAGTCGGACATAGGGTCGACCACCAGCCATCACCTGCAAAAACCCTGCATTTAACGCCCGCGCCTCAGCCTCACACACACCAACGGTCGTTGCAATTCCTGCTGCCGCCAGAATCTGTTGGCCTTTACCTGCGACCAGTGGGTTCGGATCAAGGCTGGCCATCACCACCCGCACCACACCTGCCGCGACCAAGGCATTAGCACACGGTGGCGTTCGGCCAAAATGCGCACACGGCTCTAACGTGACATACGCTGTTGCCCCGTGTGCCTGTTCTGCGGCCTGAGCCAACGCAAAAACCTCAGCATGCGGCTGACCTGCCTTGGGATGAAACCCCTCACCAATCAATTGCCCGTCTTTGACAATCACGCAGCCAACCACAGGGTTTGGGCGGGTGGTATATTGCCCACGCCGCGCCAATGCTAACGCCCGCTGCATCCATCTTTGATCTTGTGTGGTTTGATCAGTCATGAGCCTTCACCGCTTGTGATTCCGTGGTGATCAAGCTTTGGTCTGCATTCACTGGCGCTGTGCTATTTTGATCCTCGACAGGCTGACCTATGCGATCAATCTCCGTCTTAAATGCTTCAATATCCTGAAAATCTCGATAGACCGAAGCAAAGCGTACATAGGCGACAGAATCTAAGCCGTATAGCGCACGCATGACCTCCTCACCAATCCGACGGGATGGAATTTCACGCTCACCCAATCGGCGCAACGTCTGCGCAATCTGCGCAATAGCCGTATCCACCTGATCCAAGCTGACAGGACGCTTCTGCAACGGCAGTGTCAACGAACGGCGCAACTTAGCCTCATCAAACGGCTCAATGCGGCCATTTGATTTGATCACGCGTGGCATCACCACTTCCATAATCTCAAACGTCGTAAATCGCTCACCGCAACCCAGACACTCCCGCCGCCGCCGAATCTGCCGACCTTCTGCCGCCAGACGCGAATCAATCACCTTACAGTCGGGAGCATTGCAAAACGGACATAGCATAGGGACAACCTGAGTGACTCAATCGGCACAGTTTAGCATTTTGACCGATCCAACCGTATCCATCCTGCTCCGACTATATTGCAGGGGATGCCGCACGTACCTGTTGCCGATCATCGAACAACACCACTTGATTGCGGCCATTGCCCTTGGCTTGATATAGCGCATGATCTGCCCGCCCAACCAAATCCTGCATACTGACGGGTGCTTCGTGCTGTCGTGGAATCATACGCGCCACGCCGATACTGACCGTAATTTGACGATTGGGAAAGTTTTCTTCGGCGATACGTCGCCGCAATCGCTCCGCCACTTGCATAGCGGTGCGGGCGGTAGTCTCAGGCAAAATTAGCATGAACTCTTCACCACCATAACGCGCCGCAAAATCAGTGGTACGGCAACTGTCATACAACAGGGCAGCAACTTGTTGCAGCACCAAATCGCCCGCAGGATGACCAAATTGATCGTTATAGGCTTTGAAATGATCCACATCGATCAGCATCACCGACAGTGGCTGATGGACGTGAAGACAAGACTCGTAAGACTCTACCAAATACTGATCTAATGCAGCACGGTTGCCAATTTTCGTCAGACGATCTGTGCGACTCTCAGTTAAAAGCTGCCGATTATGCTGCTCGAGCAACACCTGATAATTCGACAACTCCCGCATCTGTACCGCACGCTCAGATAACAGCTCACGAATCTCATGATTGCGATAGCGCAACTCCAATAGCTGCATCACCTGTCGTGCCAATGCGCGCAGCGCCTGTACTTGCTGCGCTGTGGGATGGCGCACCACATGATCAATCACACACAGCGCACCCAGTACATATTCATCGCGTGTAATCAGTGGCGCGCCCATATAGAAACGAATATTTGGATCAGACAACACCAACGGACTAACAGCAAAACGTGGATCGGCATGGGTATCTGGAATAATCAGTACCTCACCCAGCGGCAACTGCAACAGATGATTACACAGTGAATGCTCTCGCGGGGTGCTATCCACCGCCAGACCAAGCTTGGCTTTAAACCACTGGCGATCCCGATCCAATAGCGTAATCAACGCAACAGGCGTCGTGGCGATACAAGCCGCAATCTCAACCACATCATCATAGGCAGGCTCAGGCAACGTATCGAGAATGTTATAGCGCGCCAACGCAGCCAAGCGTTCTTCTTCTTGCTCTTTGAGTCGTTTTTTTGATCTATTCAGCATGATATGACTGATCCTTCGTCGAGCGCCGCAAGCCTAAGACCGCTATCCTAACACGAGCATCAGATTGAACAACCATCCGCTTTTCACAACTGTCTAACGCATCATACCCTTAATAAAAATGGACGCTAGAGCGTCCATTTTTAGATCAGTCTGCTATCAGATTGAAGGCTTATTCAACACGCTCACCATGTTGAGATACATCCAAGCCTTCGCGCTCTTCTTCTTCAGAAACACGCAGACCCATCACCAGATCGATCACTTTGAGGATAATGAAGGTCATAATGCCGCTATATGCAATCGTGGCAAGCACACCTTCCAACTGCACCCACATCTGTGACATGAATGGCATTGCAGTCGCAGCACTTGGCGCAATCGCTTCGCTGACAAACACACCTGTCAACAGCGCACCAATGATACCGCCGACACCATGTAGACCAAAGGCATCCAGTGAGTCATCGGCTTTAAGCATACGCTTCAGCGTTGTTGCTGCCCAGAAACACACCACACCACACAGTACACCGATGGCCAAAGCACCTGATACATCGACGAAACCAGCCGCAGGCGTAATCCCGACCAGACCCGCAATCGCACCTGACGCACCACCCAACACAGAGGCTTTGCCACGTGCAACACGCTCTGCCGCCATCCATGCCAACGCACCTGCTGCTGCTGCGATTTGAGTCACAACCATCGCCATGGCTGCTGTGCCACCTGCACTTAGCGCACTACCACCGTTGAAACCGAACCAGCCCACCCACAGCAAGCTCGCACCGATGACAGTCAAGACCAAGTTATGTGGTGCCATTGGCTCACGACCCAGACCTGTACGATTACCAATCATATAAGCAGCAACCAGACCCGCAACACCTGCGTTAATGTGAACAACCGTACCGCCCGCAAAATCTAGCGCGCCGTCGTTGAACAACCAACCGCCACCCCAAACCCAGTGACAGATTGGCGCATACACAGCCAGCACCCAGATCCCAGCAAAGGTCAAATATGACGAAAACTTCATCCGCTCAGCAACCGAACCCGAGATAATCGCTACCGTAATGATCGCAAATGTCATCTGGAACAGCATAAACAGGCTTTCAGGAATCGTGCCCGACACAGAGCCGACCAGCACACCGTTCAGCATCATCTTGTCTAGACCACCAACGAACCAGTTACCATCCGCAAAGGCCAACGAGTAACCAGCAACCACCCACAAAACAGACACTAAAGCGACCGTTGCAAAGCTGTGCATCATCGTACCTAGCACGTTTTTGCGGCGAACCATACCCGCGTAGAACAGTGCCAAACCTGGAATGGTCATCAGCAACACCAATGCGGTTGCCACAATGATCCAAGCCGTATCACCAGAATCTGATACAGGCTCTTCTGCGGCAGCTTCTTCAGCAGGTGCTTCTTCCGTTACAATGACCACCGCATCAACGACTGGCTCATCAGCCATTGGGGTCGCTGTCAGCGGCTCCATATCAGAGGCAGCAATCACCACTGCTTCACTAGAGGCGACTACTTCTGGCTCAGCCCATGTCAGGCCAGAACCGAGTAGCGCACCGGACAAACCGAGTGCAAGTATTGCGCGTTTCATCATTATTCCCCCAACACTAGAATCAATGAGTTGCTTTGAATGACATTAGAAAAGCAAGTGTCATGCCAACTCTCTAATTACATGCATTACACTGCATCAGCACCTGTTTCACCGGTACGAATCCGAATGACTTGCTCTAGGTTGCTTACAAAGATCTTGCCATCGCCGATTTTGCCAGTGCTGGCAACACGGGTAATCGCCTCGATGACCTGCTCAACCATCTCATCACGGACGGCAATGTCAATTTTGACTTTTGGCAAAAAATCGACCACGTACTCTGCACCGCGATACAACTCGGTATGGCCTTTTTGGCGACCAAATCCCTTAACCTCTGTCACGGTAATCCCTTGAACGCCAATGTCAGACAAGGCTTCGCGGACATCATCCAACTTGAACGGTGTCACAACCGCAGTAATGAGTTGCATCTTGATAAACCTCGGTTCAGTGAAAAACTGGTACTAAAAACATTCAAAAACTAGGCCAACTTCTACTTTATTTCATGCTATTGGTCGAAATCCGCTGGGGGAATGCGGTTTTACTGCCTATTCAAAAAAAAAAGAGAAGGCCGCAATTGCGACCTTCTCTTTATAACTGATTCTGACTATTTGCGCACTTAGAACGACTTGCTCAAGGTCAAAACCACACGGCCGTCACAAACGCCACCAGCACAGTCACGCTTTTTGATATCTGTGCCAACGTAGGCCAGTTCAGCATCAATGCCTTGAATGCTGGCATTGCCACCGACTTTATAGTCGATATAGTCATCACCAGTATTTGGGCTCACACCTAGTGCCTTGTTTAGCCACTGATTGCTGCGGAACTTGTTGTAACCCACATGTGTGACCAAACCCAGATTGGTATCTGCAATCGGCGCGCTATAACCAGCGTTTAGATTGAAGTAACGATCTGATTCAGCAAAGTATTCATTGGTAAATGCAAAACCCAATGCCACTTCATCATCCGCCATGACGACGCTTTCGACAGCGACGTTTGCGAAGACTTCGTTATAATCAGGCTCTGCACCCGCAGTGCTATCGCCTGCGTAGATATAGCGTAGCGCACCTACATCTAGACTAGCCTTGTAATCACCCAAGTTCAACGGCATGACATAACCAACAACAGCATTCATCTCAGATCCTGTTGATGCAGCCACACTAGAGCCCCACAGTGTGGCATACAGACCACTGGTATGCTCCAAGCTCAACGCACCCTGTACCGCAGGGTTATTGCTGGTTTGAGAAATTCCACGGAACTTATAATCCGTTGTAAAAGCAACTTCACCACTGACAGTGACATCAGGAATCGTGATGATATCGTCGGCCTGGGCAACAGCGACGCTTGCAGCCAATGCGGCGGTCAAAGCGGTCAGTTTCAATGCGTTCATGATGAACTCCTTGGTCTCGATAGAGGGTTGCAAAAACAGCTTCATGACTAAAAAAACATCATGTTCGTCTGACCGTGGCAGGTAATGCTTCAGATCAACGCTTCATCTTTAACATACCGTTTTTTGAGCATGTATCAAGATGTTTCGGATGAAATATCTGCACTTTTTTAACCAAAATGTCATAATATATTGATCTTGTAATATTTTTTATATCACAAAAAAATTTTGTTAAAATTCAGCTCACTGATGACACCCACCCATTCGCACCAAAACGGAGCAGCAACTCACCATGATAGAGCAAATGATGCAGAGCATTCTGCTACAACTTGAGACACCGCGCGCTGACCTCGAAAAAAACCTGCGAGCAGTACTAGCGGAAATGATTGAAAAAATGGAGCTTGTCAGCAAAGCAGAGCTAGATCGACAGGAGCAACAACTGGCTGAAGCGCGTCGCACCATTCTGGCGCTCTCTGCCAAAATTGATCGATTAGAGCAACATTACAGCCCAAAATCAGACTAATTCGGTACGATTAACGCGCAGAGTTTCAGACTGATTAAAATAAATGATTAACAAAACTAAACAGACAACACAGGAAGATATCAGATGTCGTTTGCCATCATTCATACGCGGGCAGCACTTGGACTGCATGCCCCTGCGGTTCAGGTCGAAGTACATTTGAGCCAAGGACTGCCCGCCCTCACCATTGTCGGTCTACCCGAAGCGGCTGTGCGTGAGAGCAAAGATCGGGTACGTTCAGCGATTTTGAATTCTGGTTTTCAGTTCCCTAATCGCCGTTTGACCATCAATCTTGCACCCGCAGATCTCCCTAAAGATGGCTCAAGGCTGGATTTGCCAATTGCACTAGGGATTTTGGCAGCCAGTGGTCAGATCCCAATTGAAGCACTACACAGCAGTGAATGCGTCGGCGAATTGGCACTCAATGGCCAACTGCGAGGTATACACGGGGTACTTTCCGTTGCGCGGGCAGCAAAACAGACACAACATCAACTATTTGCACCCCGAGTCAATGCAGATGAAGCCGCCCGCATTACAGGTCTACGGGTGTTTGCGGTTGATGACCTGCAACAGCTCTGTGAGCATTTGCAGGGTACGCAGGCTTTAACTCCACACCAACCCACGCAGGTTGCTCGACCCAGCAGTCAGGCACCTGATCTTGCCGATGTTCGAGGGCAACATCGTGCCCGTCGTGCATTAGAAATCGCTGCGGCAGGTGGACATTCCATGCTGTTGTCGGGCCCTCCAGGTACAGGCAAAACCATGTTGGCCTCACGTTTGGCGGGGATTTTGCCTGACCTCACCGATGATGAGAGCCTTGAGGTAGCGAATATCTATTCGATTGCCAATCAGTCTTATGACTACGGTGTACGCCCCTTCAGAAGCCCGCACCATACTGCATCTCCAGCCGCATTAGTTGGCGGTGGCTCTCAGCCTAAACCTGGTGAAATCACTTTGGCACATCATGGTGTCTTGTTTTTAGATGAACTGCCCGAGTTTGACCGCAAAACCTTAGAGGTACTACGCCAGCCACTGGAATCACATGAGGTGGTCATTTCTCGTGCGGCACGACAAGTCAGCTTCCCGGCTCACTTTCAACTGATTGCGGCCATGAATCCATGTCCTTGTGGGGGCTGTGGTGATGGTATCCAAGCCTGTAAATGCACACCCGACATGATCAGTCGCTATCGCGCACGACTATCAGGCCCGCTGCTTGATCGGATTGACCTGCATGTTGATGTACCCGCGCTGCCCGCCAGTGACTTGCAACAGACCAAGCCAGTCGAGAACTCGGCAACCGTTCGGGCGCGAGTACACATCGCACATCAACGCCAACAAAAGCGGCAAGCCTGCCGCAATCACCAACTGACCCCGCAACAACTGGATCAGCACGCGGCCTTACAAGCCGCCGAACAACACATCATGCAATTGGCACAACAACGCTTGGGATTATCGGCACGCGGCTACCATCGTGTACTACGCGTGGCACGCACGATTGCTGATTTGGCCAATGCAGAGCAGATCGCTGCCACGCATTTGACTGAAGCCTTGGGCTATCGGGGGCGTTTAGATTAGGATCAAGCCAAGGGATTGCTGAGTGGGATTTTTGAGGATGAAAATCTTATCGATACTGTTGTTGATCGTCGCAGGCTGCTACAGCACTTGGCTGCATTGGTGGAAGGCATGGCCAACCGCAGACAACTTGCCAATTGGGTATGACATGCGTGTGCTTGAACCTTACCACCAGACTTTTCGGGTCTTGGGAGTGGAGCGCTATCACTGGGATGAAGGTGCAAAATTTTCACCCGTTGATTTTGCCGTTGGCATGAATCGCATGCAACAGCCTGAGATTTATCAGCAATTCAAAATCACACAGCGCAATCGCTGGTACTATTGGCGCGTGGATCAGTTTCCGATTCCACGGCGAGAGATCGAAATCAATAGCGCCAACATGCATATCATCCCTGCCAATACTGCCGTAGCGGCCGAACTTAAACGGGTCAAACCAGATGACTTGGTTGAACTTAAAGGCGTTTTGGTTGAGATCAGCCATCCGAATGGCTGGCGTTGGCGTAGCTCGCTAACCCGCGAAGACACAGGTGACGGCGCGTGCGAATTGATGCGTGTCGATCAAGTCCGATGGCTTTTGCCTTAACTTATTTTTTGATGACCCCAATCACACAGAGGAATGTGGACATGACAACACGCTCTCCCCATCTGCTTGCACTGGCTTGCACAACGTCACTCCTATTGGGCGCGTGTAGCAGCCTGCCGCAACGATTGCAATCGCCCCAAACCGCGCAACAGTCCGCGTTACAAGCCTATGATCGTTTATTTACCAACAGTCGTTATCAGTTTGATGGGCGGGCACAAGTCCACAGTCTCAAGGTTGGTCTGATTGATCCCACCGCGCAACCACGCTTTGACGATGAGCATCAACAGCGCGAACAATATCTGGCTGATTTTTTGGCAGAAGCAGTGGCTGAAGCTGAGCAATCAGGTGCAACACTGACTGAAGACCAAAAAAGCCAAATCTTACAACGCGCCATGCAGCGCTATGATGAGCAAGCAGATACCGCAACTGCAAAAACCCCCGCTCAAACCACGCCTAAAAAACCCACACTCATCGAAACGGGGCTGATCAAAGACATGCTGATCAGCTATCTCAAAAACTACCGCATCGATTACCAAGGCGTGGTGGACCTGCGTCAACAACAAATCGCCATCACCCCCAGTCTGGCCTACGATGCGCGAAACACCCAGATGCGGATGGATTTTCCAATGCTGATTGATTTTAAACAGCAAGCACTCTATGCAGACCTTGGCGCACTGGCTTATCTGCTGACCAATCCTGCCCACGAGGGCAAATACACCCGCTTTGATCTGAAATCCGCAATGAATCAAGCCAAACGTCAGCTCGACAGCAAGCAGTTGTATCATCTGATTCGACAAAGCACTGCTCTACACTATGCCTTGGCCAAACCCGATCAAGTTCGCTATCAGCCATTGTCTGGCACGGACAAACAGCAGGGCGCTGCCCAAAAAATCACTCTCAACATCCCATTGGAACAGTATCTGACCCACAAAGCCGTATTTTTTGCGATCAACAAAGACCATATCCAGTCACTATTACGCGATCCCAAGGCCGCCAAAAACAGTACACCGCTGATCACTGTGCCAGAAGTCGCCGCTCGCCTCAAACAACAACCTGAACTGTATGACAATATGCTCAGCGCGATTCGGATGTTCATACAGCCGCATTCCACATGGCAAGAACACCTCCTGATTGACTCACAGCAGCGCCTACAACAGGTCAATGCCGAGATTCAGCTCTCCGTCAGTAGCAAACGTGCCAATGTTGATCTGACCTTGCATCATCAGATTCGATTCTCTGACTATGGTCGCGCCAAAATCAACTACAGCCCCAAGCCTGACAATTGGGTTAGCTTCCAAGACACGCGTAAAGGCACTTTATTTGGAGAGCTTGCCAATAAGTTTGGAGATCTGACCAAAAAACGGGCAAATACCGCCAAACCATCCGATGCAGAGACACCTGCCACCCCCGAATAAGCACGCATCAGAATGAGTCCCTAAAAAAGAGCCGCAAAAGCAGCAAGGATCATCGAACATATTCGTCCGATGATCCCTGCAACACTATCAGCAATACTTCATTTTGCTA
>JAYXXU010000340.1:0-11280 GCA_036019135.1 Pseudomonadota bacterium
CGGCAGGTGACACCATTACGGGCGGTGCTGGCAGTGATTTGATTTCTGGTGGTGCTGGAGATGACACCCTTGCAGGTGGCATAGGCCATGATGATCTGTATGGGGGCAGTGGCCATGATCGGATTCGTGGCGAAGCAGGTCAGGATTTAGCTTATGGTGGCTCAGGTGATGATGTCATCACTGGAGGTGACGGTGATGATGAGCTATATGGTGATTCTGGTCATGATCAGCTATATGGTGGAAAAGGCGTGGATGAGTTATATGGTGGCGATGGCAACGATCAATTGTATGGTGGATCGGGTCGGGATCTGCTAGAGGGTGGTAATGGTGATGACATCCTATACAGTGGTTCGGGGATGGATTTGTTGATTGGTGGCGCAGGTAACGATCTGATCTATGCAGGTATCGGTACCGACGAATTGTATGGTGGAAATGGTAACGACACTCTGTATGGAGACCAAGGCACGGACACTTTATATGGTGCTGCAGGTGATGATGTGCTGTATGGTGGCGCTGGAAATGATGCATTATATGGCGGTTTAGGTCACGACTCTCTATATGGTGGAGACGGTCAAGATACACTACGTGGTGAGGAGGGTAATGATACTCTATATGGCGGTTTCGGCTTAGATCGTTTGTTTGGTGGTGCAGGTGATGATGAGCTACATGGTGGTGCCGACAATGATCAGCTCTCAGGAAGCCTAGGCAATGATGTGCTGTATGGCGGCTCAGGCGATGATGAGTTAGTCGGTGGCTCAGGCGCTGATCAACTGTCTGGTGGCTCAGGTCATGATCTGCTATATGGTGGCTCAGGTGTAGATCGGCTATCGGGTGGCGCAGGAGACGATCAGTTGTATGGTGGTATCGGTACGGATCACTTATATGGTGGCTCTGGCGATGATTTGCTGGATGGTGGAACGGGGTTTGACACCTTAGAAGGTGGCTCTGGCAGTGATACTTATATTTTTGCACGTGGTTATCGTACCGACACGATTATTGAAAACGATGTGACAGACGGTGTGCAAGATCGGTTGTTGTTTGATTCAAATATTCGTGCCAATCAACTGTGGTTCAGTCAAGAGGATCAGGATCTGGTCATCAGTGTGATTGGTACAGCCGATGATCGAGTGGTGATCAAAGACTGGTATCAAGGTGCAGCGCATCGGGTTGAGGAGTTTCATTCAGGTGATGGCCTGACGTTGACTGATACACAAGTGCAGAGCTTAGTCGATGCGATGTCGATTATGACACCACCACCAGTAGGTCAGATGTCATTGACACGTCTAGAGCGTGATCAACTCAGCTCTGTGATTACAGCCAGTTGGGTGTGATGTTGGTATTTCCCAACACAGATAGAGTTTGATTTGTTGAGTCTTTCACCCGCCCTGTGCGGGTGATTTTCTGCTAGCGTATCGCTCTGATGATGTTGATTGTGATCGGAGTGTTGATGCGTCCAAAGCAAACCCCTGAAATTGCAGTATTGTTGGCCAATCTGGGGACACCCGACGAGGCGACCCCTACTGCGGTCAGCCGCTATTTACGCCAGTTTTTGTCTGATCCTCGGGTGATTGAGATTCCACAGTTCGTTTGGGCGGTGATACTCAATCTGCTGGTGATTCCACTGCGTAAAAAACGCGTTGCGCATGCGTATGCATCGATTTGGCAGGATGGTGATTCACCAATGCGCAATATCTTAAAGCAGCAATGCCAAGCGCTTGAACAACGCTTAGATGGTCAGTTCGGTGCGTTTCGAGTGTCGGTACATCCTGTCATGAGCTATGGTCAACCTGCGATCCCTGAGACCATGAGTCGTTTACGTGCGCAAGGGGTTGAGCATTTTGTGGTGTTGCCGTTGTTTCCGCAGTTTTCGGCGACGTCGAATGCAGCGGTGTATGATGCGGTGACCCGTTGGACGCAAACCCAGCGTAATTTGCCGTCGTTGACCATTCTAAAAGATTATTTTGCCCATCCTGCCTATATTGCCGCCTTGGCTGACAGTGTGCGCCGTTATCAGGCGGTGCATGGTGTCCCCGAAAAATTATTGATGTCGTTTCATGGCATTCCGCAGCCGTATGCCGATAAAGGAGATCCGTATCCCAAACGCTGTCATTGCACGGCAGCTCAGTTGGCACAGGCGTTGGGCTTGCGCGAGGATCAATGGCAGATCAGTTTTCAGTCGCGCTTTGGCAAGCAAGAGTGGGTTAAACCCTATACTGATGTCACCTTACAGAGTTGGGGGGAGCAGGGCGTCAAATCCGTACAAATTATCAGTCCAGCCTTTTCGGCAGATTGTTTGGAGACGCTTGAGGAGCTATCGGTCGAAAATCGGCAAACCTTCTTGCAAGCGGGCGGAACATCCTATGCGTATATTCCTGCATTGAATGCAGATGCTATGCACATTGATTTGTTGGAGCAACTGAGTAAGCCACTGGTTCAGGGCTTTGTTGGAACACTGGCAGGCTGGGTGGATCAGCCAGATTGATTATTTGATGCGTCGGCGGGTCAAGCGTCGCAATTTGCAACCACCAATTCGATCCGCAGGCCATACAATAGCAATCCTGAAAATCGGCTGAGATGAGCATCGTGCGTTTATTGAGTCCGACTGTGGGCATATCGCCACAGCCGATCAGCCATTGGCTGTTGCTACTGCCTGTTTTGGCTGTGTTGATTTGGTCAGTTAATATTATCGTCACTCAGTTGGCGGTCGGGGTGATTTCACCGTTTGGCCTGAGTTTTTATCGTTGGGCTTTTGCATTTGTCGTATTAACACCTGTGTTGGGTTGGCGTGCATGGCACGAGCGTGCTGAGATTCGGCGAGTCTGGCCAAAGCTTGCGGTCTTTGGGTTTTTGGGCATGTCAATGTATCAAGGGTTGGCCTATGTGGCTGCACATAGCACGACAGCCACCAATATGGGCGTGATTAATGCGTTATTGCCGATAGCAACGCTGTTCATCGTCTGGTGGATGCTTAAAGAAAAACCAAGTCGTTATGCGATTTTTGGCAGTGTGTTGTCATTGTTTGGCCTGTTGTTTTTATTAGGTCATGGTCAGCCGCTGAGCGTGTTTCAGGCAGGCGTACACTTAGGTGATGCGCTGATGCTGTTGGCGATTTTTTTGTATGCGCTGTATGGGGTGTTGGTAAGGCGTTGGCCGCTCCGGTTGAGTCTGGCGAGTAGTATTTATTGCCAGATAGGGTTTGGCGCGCTGTTTCAATTGCCGATTATGCTGGTTTTGGGGTTTGATCCGATTCGATGGAGCAATATTGGGTTGATTGCCTATTCGGTCTTATTGCCATCGATTGTTGCGCCATTTTTTTGGGTGAGAACAATTCAGTTGATTGGTCCAAATCGAACCAGTGTGTTTTTGAATCTATTGCCGATTTTTACGGCATTGATTGCGGTGATTTGGCTGCAAGAGCAGTGGCTCTATTATCATAGTATCGGTCTGGCTGTGACTGTGTTGGGGGTATTGCTCGCACAATACTCGCCACGTCAGGCGGTGGCTGCAATGGATGCTGCTGCGCCATCACCGAAGCCTTGATAGCAACAAGATAAGCATGAGGGGCGGCTGATGCAGGCACTGCGTAGAGGACGATTGTATGCGGCTATGGTGATGCTGGCTGCATTATGTTTGGGTGTGCAGGTACAGGCGAGCGTGGATAGCGTGACGGTGGAGCAACTTGATTTTAAAAATGTCCCAATCACTGTGGTGACGGTAGATTTACACCAAGCAGATCTACGGTTGTTTTGGCGTGACCCACAAGGGCAGGGCTATCGGCGTGTTGATCGATTGCGTGAGGAGATGGCACAACAGGGACTGTATCTGCGGTTTGCGATGAATGCGGGTATGTATCACGCAGATCGAACACCAGTTGGGCTGTTGGTGATGGATGGTCGCGTCCTGTCCCCGTTGAATGCTGATGAGGGTTTTGGTAATTTCTTTTTGCTACCGAATGGGGTGTGGGCGATTGATCAGCGTGGTCGGTCACATATTTTGCCGACAGCGCAAGTCTCGCCTGCAAAGATTGCGGAGTGGCGTTGGGCAACGCAGTCGGGGCCGATGTTGCTGATCAATGGCGAGATACATGCGGCCTTTCAGCCTCATTCTACGTCACGCAAAATTCGCAATGCGGTTGGGCAACTCGATGATCAACGCTTGGTGTTGGTGATCAGTGAAGCGCCGATTAATTTCTATGATTTTGCGCTATTTTTTCGAGAGATATTGGGAGTGAAGAATGCCCTATATTTGGATGGAAGCATTTCGAGTCTCTATGATGCGCACAGTCGGCGTATGGACTGGCGCGATGATCTAGGTGTCATGTTGGGGGTGGTTGAGTTGGCTGAGCCATCCCAGCTTGTCACTGAGTGAGCTGTGGAGTTTGCTGTAAGTGCTGTTGTAGGAAGCGGACTTGGTGCTGGACGCTTTGCTCAAATAAAGGCGAAACATACGGTGTCCAATGTGTCGCCCCTGCGAATTCCACATATTCGACTTTGGGATTTTGTTGCGCCGCTTTGCGCGTTCCTGCAATCGGAATCAGTGTGTCCTTTTCGCCTGCGAGTATGAGGATGGGTACTTGGATTTTGTCTACGGAGTTGATTGGGCGATATAGGGGCAGTGTTCTAAAAATACGTGACGCGACACGATTCGGCCAGTTGGCGTTTTTGGGAATCAGATGGCGATACCCCAGCCAATCCTCGGGATTATTAAACGCTGCAAAGCCTTGCTCACTGACGACAGGAATATAAACTGGGGCACTGTTAAAAATTTGATGGGCGGTGTCTCGCGTGGCCAGCCATGTGGCCTTGGTCAGTTGCCCTGCGGATAGAGCGAAGGCGCTAGAAATCCCATCAACAAATGGCACTTGGGCAACGACTGCCCGCAATGCAGGATCGTTGCGCAGTTTTGCCGCAGCGACTAACACATGCCCGCCACTGTAAGATGTGCCCCATAAGGCAATATTGTGGGTGTTCACGTCGGGCAGGGTTTTTACAAAATCAACTGCTGACAAGTAGTCCTGAACATGTTGTGTCCCATCCACCACCTCTCGAGGCTGGCCTGTACTCAGTCCAAACCCACGATAATCAAACAATAAAACAGCCATGCCGTTTTTGACCAACTGTTCTGCAAATGGCAGTAAGCCCCACTCATATTGCAGTGCGAAACCATGTGCCATCACCACAATGGGGGCGGCTGTGTGTGGAGGGGTAATCGGTTTCCACAGCTCACCATGACAAGTGTCTTTGCCACAAGCAAACTGTACCTGCTGCTGTATTTTTGGGGTCAGCAAAGACTGTCTATCAAAATCAGACAGCCCTTTGGTGTGAGCGGATGGATCGGTGATTGAGCCATAAGCCATCGAGTGAGCAAGGCCAGATACCAAAATTAAGATCACATGACGCAATATTGTTTTCATGGTGTGTTTCCGTGTTAGTGCAATCACTGCAACGTGTGGACGGATAGTGGAGGTCAGCCGTGTCATTGAAGCTGTCGACGTTTAGGCGTACTGATTGTAAGTTTCGCTTAAACATAAAATCTATCCGATCAGGCTAACAAGCCGACCAATTGATCATTTGAGTGTATGGTTGTCGCGAGATGAGTCTTACTGCGCACTGACTGTATGGTACGACGTTGAAGCTCTTAACGGAGTTGGCGGGTGGATGGATCAGGTTCTGGCAGCACGTAATTTATGCCCCAGTGTAGAGGATACAGGCCAAACCTCACCGAGCAATTCTGCAACCAACAGCTCTGCACACAGCGGTGCGAATGCAAACCCCTTAGAGCCCAAACCTGCCAAAACCCAGACTCCATGCATATCGGGTACACGTCCCACCAACGGCAGGTAATCGCTCATTTGGGCACGGATGGCGGCACGTCCTTGCCATGTGGTCATCGGCGGTAACGCCATCGCAACTGACGGTAACACCTCGGCTAACAATTGCTGATTGTGCTGGTGGTCTTCTAGCCGTAGATCGTCTAGATCATCTTGTCGAATAAAAGACGCGCCGAACAACAGTTGCATGCCTCCCGCCTGCTGGATGGTCGTGCAATAACCGCCATAGGACAGCGGGAGGGTTGGGGCATTCGGCGGGGCATCGCACATGGAGATTTGCCCTCGAATCGCCGCCAGTCTGGGCAGACTCGGGCAGAGTTTGTTGGCTTGCCGTGCGGCGGTGACAATTACCTGCGTGCTGAATGCATCAGTGATCGGCGTGTCACTGAGCAGTTGCCAGCCGCCTGTTGTAGAGGGTTGTAATGCCGTGATTGATGCGCGCTGAAACGCTAGTTTAGGATGGGTTAGTACCACCTGCGCCAGTGCGGCTGGATTGAGCAGCGCTGCATCGGGCAAGAATAGCCCTGTATGCTTTAATTTAGCGCCTGCCTGCTGACTGGTTTGCTGTGCCGATTGTGCCTGTACCAAAGTGTCGGGATAGTCAGCGAGCCGCTCAAAGGCAATCGGTTGCTTATCGGTTGAGAGGCTTAGGCCACATGTTGCTTCAATCACAGGCTGCTGCTGTTGCCAGACTGACCACCAGCGAATCGTGGATAGCCAGCCCAAAGTATGCAAATGCTCACTCACATGTGATAGCGGCGTGAGCTTTGGCATCAGTAAGGCACGCGGATTGCCCGATGCACCCGCCAGTGGTGCAATCGCATCAATTAACCGAACCACATAGCCGCGTTGAAGCAAGGCATACGCACAGGATAATCCCGCAATACCTGCACCAATGATCGTGATCGGTGTGTGGCTTGCAGAATCGGTTGCATCAGCGCTCATGAGCGGTGCTGGTCGAGGCTGCGTCTCGGGCGTGGCACTTGGCGCGGCTGCCCAATAGGCTTTGAGCATTTCTCGTTTGCGTCCAAATCCTTTGGGACGCGTCACCGTAATGCCATGTGCGCGGAGTCCTTGCTTGACCACGCCCGCGACACTGAACGACGCAAAGGTTGTACCAATCCCTGAGAGCCGAACAATCTGGCTCAAAATATCGTTTTGCCATAATTCAGGATTACAAGCAGGTGCAAAACCATCCAAAAACCACGCATCAAAGCGGTGTTGCGTATGGATTTTGGGTAAGCAATCCGCGGCATCACCCAACCACAGATCAATCGAAAAGCGCTCCTCCGCAAAAATCATGCGATGCACACCCGCCAACGGCGGCGGGTATTGTTGTAGCAGTTGTGTGCTGAGCTCAGCTAATTCAGGCCAGATGGCCAGTGCGCGGGTCAGATCAGCACGGGTGAGAGGGTATTTTTCGACACTGACCACATGCAGACGGCTATGGTTGTTTGGCCGTACCTGTTGCCACAGTTGCCACAGTGCCAACACATTCAAGCCTGTACCAAACCCTGTTTCGCCGACCACAAAATATCCCTGATCAGCAAGGCTGGCCAAGCGTGGGCTCAGGTCGTTGCCCTCCAAAAACACATGGCGTGTTTCGGCCAAGCCATTGGCACGCGAAAAATACACATCACCGAACTGCCGCGAGACGGGGATTTCGCCGAGTGGGTCAGTTTGCCAATCAATCGCGGCGGTTTGGATTGCAGATGACATGGGGTATTTACCAGCGGCGCTGACGACGGTAAAACATGCCACCTAGAATAAAGCCGAGAATCGCCCCAATCACGATGGTTGCAGCACCATACAAAAACATTTGGGCGCTTTGTTCAGCCTGTAGTACTTTGACTTGTACTGACAGATTGTCATTGGCCAATTGTAGGGCTTGATTTTGTGCCAGCGTGGTTTGGTGTGCTGTTTCGATTTTTTCGGTGAGCAATTGCTGGGTTTTGATTTGTTGTCGCAGTTCGTGCTGTTGCTGGATGTATTGCTGTGCCGTCATCGGTCGATTGCTCGCCGTTGCGGTGGGATTGGCATGCAGAGGCAGCGCAACAGAAACGCCACATAGCAAGATCAGCGATGTGGCGAGAGAGCGAGACATGGACATAGGCGCGTGCTAACAATAAAAACGCACCCCATTAAGGGAGCGCTTGGCGGAAAGGCTTGACCTCTATGTTAGCGTAAACCCCTTCAAGCGAATAGGGCTCATCTGCTAACCATGTCTCTAAACTGGCCAAATCTGGAAAATCCAGCACCAATAAACTACCGCTAAACCCCTGTGCAGGATCGTCATGATCCAGCGGATTAGGCCCTGCCAAAATCACTCGACCTTCGGCATGTAAGGCTTGTAATCGTGCAAGGTGGCGTGGTCGCACAGCCAGACGTTGCTCAAGGCTGTTGGGGGCATCGGTGCAGACAATCGAAAAAAGGGGCATCGCAGCTTCTCCAGATTAGGGTTGTTTTTTCATAAAGGCGCGTAAGAACACAAAATTGGCGACAAAGAAGGCAATGGTAATCGCCATTGAGCCGAAGACCTTAAAGTCAATCCAATAGTCTGGCCAAACGAATGCAAACCAAAGATGAATTCCTCCCAGCACAAAAAAGTAACCCGCCCAAACCCATGCGAGTTTTTTCCATTGAGCATGGCTCATTTCGAAGACTGAACCCAGTGCGCGTTCGGTGAGTGCCTTGGGCTCGCCTTTGCCAAAATGCACATAGTTGCCAGCAATAAAGATAATGCCAAATAGCCAGTTAATCACGGTTGATTTCCAGCGGATATAAATATCGTCATGCAGCAATAACGTCAGTGCACCAAAGCCAATGGTCAAAAACAAGGTGATCCATTGCGCTTTTTCGAGTTTGCCTTTTTGCAGAATAAAATGTAACGCATAAACAATGGTCATCGACAGCAGTAGACCTTGCGTGGCAACGAACACATCTTGGGTTTTAAACAGATAAAAGAATAACAACAGCGGAATAAAATCCAAAAACGCTTTCATGCTAACCTGTCGGCTTAAGGGCAAAGGCGAAAGTATAGGGGATGCAGCGCGTAGATTTACACATGCACAGCCGTTTTTCTGATGGAAGCTTGTCACCAACTGAGCTGATGCAAGCGGCGGCAACGGCCAAGCTTGATCGGGTAGCCTTGACGGATCATGACACGATTGATGGCTTAGCAGAAGCGCGCCAAGCGGCAGTAACATTGGGGTTGGACTTCATCAATGGCATTGAGTTATCCGCACAATGGATCAAGCCTAGCGCGACCAAGCCGATGTCGGTGCATATTGTTGGGTTGGGCATGACCGATTTGCCGCAGTTGCAAGCAGCATTACAAACGCAGCAACAGGTACGTGCTGCGCGCGGTCAGATGATTTGTCAGCGTTTACAGCCCTATATTCAGCGTGATCCTTGGCCAGAGGTGTTGGCCATGGCAGATGGTCAAGCTGAGCGTGTGACACGGGCGCATATTGCCGAATGGTTGTTGCAACAAGGCTTGGTGCAACGACATCAACAGGCCTTTGATCGCTGGTTAGGCGAAAAAAGAGCTGCGCATGTGCCATTGCAATGGATGAGCATGGCGAATGCCGTGCAGTTGATTCATGCGTGTGGTGGACAGTCAGTGTTGGCGCATCCCACCCGTTATCGATTATCCGCGAATGTGCTGAAGCGACTGGTCGCAGATTTTGTAGCCTGTGGTGGTCGCGCCCTTGAGCTACCGTCCTTTCAAGAGCCATCAGCAACGCGAGCGATGATTGATCGCTTGGTGACGCAGTATGATTTGCGGGTGTCAACGTCGAGTGATTTTCATGGTGCGAGTATGCCGTGGATTAAGCTAGGGCATGTGCCGAACCTCAAGGCTGGACAAGTGGGGGTGTGGGAGCAGCTCGTATGAGTCGTGGCCTGTTGAGTTGGCGGTATATGCAGCAGCTTCTCACGATACTGCCCAGCTCGCCCCATATGAGTTGGGCAGAGCGTGGTTATAGTGTGTTGGGGGCATTATTGGGGTTGAGTTTATCGGCATTGCTCAGCCATTGGTTGCTGGGTGAGTTGGCGATTTGGTTTGTTGCGCCGATGGGTGCGTCCGCTGTACTGTTGTTTGCCGTGCCTTCTAGTCCATTGGCTCAGCCTTGGTCAGTCATTGGCGGGAACACTGTCTCAGCATGTGTCGGCGTCAGTTGCTTGCTATGGCTAGATCTGCCGCTATGGTTACTGGCGGGGCTGGCAGGGAGTTTGGCCATTGCTGCGATGCTGCTGTGCCGTTGCTTGCATCCACCAGGTGGCGCGGTTGCTTTAACAGCAGTGTTAAACGGTGTGGCAGTACAGCGGCTGGGGTATCAGTTTGTGCTGACCCCTGTCGCCATAAATTCGATGTTGATGGTGTTGGTGGCGCTGGGCTTTAATCGACTGGTTGGGCGTTCATATCCACAACGTCAAGTGGCTGCCTTGAGTCCACATCACACCCGTGATCCAAGACCCAGCGTGCGGACTGCATTTGATGTTTCGGACGTGAAGTCTGCTTTTGAGCAGCAGGCAGGTTTTTTGGATATTGGTGTCCATGAGCTTGAAAAACTCTTTCAACTGGCCAAAGCGCAAGCATTCGAGCGTCGTTACCAATTGCAGCAGCGTTGCGGCGATTTGATGAGTCGTGATGTGGTGGTTGTGCAGTTGACGACACCATTGCATGAGGCTTTACAGGTGTTGCAAGCTCATCAATTGTCGGCGCTGCCTGTGGTCGATACGCAACATCAATTACAAGGCTGGCTGCGGCTGGCAGATTTTTTGGTATTGCGCGGTCAGTCTATTCATGTGTTGCAGCCAGAAACGGATTATTGGGCAAAGCAAGTTTGCGATATTTTGCGTTTTGAGGTGGAATCAGTACAGCCCGATCAGCCTTTAACAGATCTAATTCCATGGTTTTCAGATTTAGCGATGCATCATATGGCGGTGACTGACACTAACGGGGTGCTGCTGGGTGTCATCACCCAGTCAGATCTGATTGCAGCCCTGTATCACGCTAAAATTCTGGATGAAATTTAGAGCTGTCCCAGCGCAGCTAACGATATCGTGCCTGTTGTGCCGACAATCACATGATCAACCAACTGCATATCCAGCAAGCGACAGGCTTGGGTTAATTGAGCAGTCAGTTGTAAGTCAGCGTCTGAGGCAATCGCTGGCGAGTCTGGGTGGTTGTGTGCCACGATGATCTGTACCGCTTGATGGGCTAAGGCACGACTGAGGATTTCACGGATATGCACTGAGCAGCGCGTGATTGAACCAAAAAACAGTTTTTCAAAAGCCAAGAGTTTCAACTGACTGTCCAAGAACAATACCGCAAATATCTCTTGGCGTTCGGGCTTGAGTTGTTGGCTGATGTAGTGTTTGACCTGTTCGGGCTGATCCAGCAGACAGCCAGTTTTGAGTTCGCTTTCGACATAACGCCGTCCCAG
>JAYXXU010000341.1:0-11562 GCA_036019135.1 Pseudomonadota bacterium
GTCACTGGGGGCGTCGTATCGTCTCTCGGTAAGGGCATTTCAGCCGCATCAGTGGCGGCACTTCTCGAAGCACGTGGCCTTAAAGTCACCATGACCAAAATGGATCCGTATATCAACGTCGATCCAGGGACGATGAGTCCTTTTCAGCATGGTGAAGTGTTCGTGACCGAAGACGGTGCAGAGACTGATCTGGATTTAGGGTACTACGAGCGGTTTTTGCGTCACTCTCGGATGACCAAGAACAACAATTTTACCAGTGGCCGAATTTATCTAGAGGTGCTACAAAAAGAGCGCCGCGGTGATTATCTTGGTGCAACTGTGCAGGTGATTCCACACATTACCGATGAGATTAAGCGGCGTATTCATGCGGGTGCTGTCGGCTATGATGTGGCGATTGTCGAGATTGGCGGTACAGCGGGTGATATTGAATCGTTGCCGTTTATGGAGGCCGTGCGTCAGATGCGGGTAGAGTTGGGCAGTCGCAATTCGTTGCTGATGCACTTGACCCTTGTTCCCTATATTGCATCGGCTGGAGAAACCAAAACCAAACCGACCCAGCACTCTGTTAAAGAGTTGCGTTCGATTGGTTTGCAGCCAGATATTTTGATTTGTCGTTCGGATCATCCGATTGGCGAGGATGCGCGGCGCAAGATTGCCTTGTTTACCAACGTTGAAGAGCGTGCAGTGGTATTAGCCGAAGATGCGCCAAGTATTTATTTAATCCCCAAAAATTTCCATGACCAAAAAGTCGATGATTTGATTTGTGAGCGGTTTGGTTTTGATTGCCCACCTGCGGACCTGTCAGATTGGAATCGGGTGACTGATGCATTGCTTAATCCTGAGCATGTGGTACGGGTAGCAATGGTGGGTAAATATGTCGAATTGCCTGACGCATATAAATCCCTGAACGAAGCTCTATTGCATGCGGGGATTACCCATCGCAGCAAGGTACAGATTGATTATATTGATGCAGAGTCTTTAGAAAATGATGATCTGTCTCGGTTAAATGATGCAGACGCGATTCTGGTGCCAGGCGGCTTCGGTGAACGTGGCACGATTGGTAAGATGAACGCGATTCGTTTTGCACGTGAGAACAAAGTCCCATATTTGGGGATCTGTTTGGGCATGCAGTTGTCAGTGATTGAGTTTGCACGCAATGTTGCGGGTCTGGCCGAAGCGACGTCAACCGAGTTTGATCGTCGTACCAGCCAGCCTTTGATTGGTCTGATTACCGAATGGATGGATGAGCGCGGCGAACTACAAACCCGTAGCGATAATTCTGATCTGGGTGGGACGATGCGATTGGGGGCACAAAAAGCTGAATTGGTGGAAGGCAGTCAGATGCGGGCAATTTATGGTCGCGCAGAGATTGTCGAACGACATCGTCATCGCTTTGAGGTGAATAATCGGTATATTCCGCAACTAGAAGCGGCGGGCATGAAAATTTCTGGTTACTCAGCAGGTCAACATTTGGTTGAAACGGTCGAGATTGCCGATCATCCTTGGTATGTGGCGTGCCAGTTCCATCCAGAATTTACCAGTTCGCCGCGCGGTGGCCATCCTTTATTTGCCAGCTTTGTTCAGGCGGCGCTTAAATATGCCACTTCACGTTAATTTGATCACATAGGACGTATCATGACTGAACTCACACAAGCCCGCTCAATCATTGAGCTTGGCGATATCCGTATGGGCAATGACCTGCCGTTTGTTTTATTCGGCGGCATGAATGTTTTAGAGTCTAAGGATTTGGCCTTTGAAATTGCTGAAACCTATATTGATATCACCACGCGTTTGGGCATTCCTTATGTGTTCAAAGCCAGCTTTGATAAAGCCAACCGCTCCAGCCTGCACTCTTATCGTGGGCCTGGTATGGAGCAGGGCATTGAGTGGTTGCGTGAGCTAAAAGCCAAATACAATGTGCCAATCATCACCGATGTACATGAGCCATACCAAGCTGCACCTGTTGCTGAGGTGGCCGACATTATCCAGTTGCCTGCATTCTTGAGCCGTCAGACCGATCTGGTTGAGGCAATGGCCAAGACCCAAGCGATTATCAACATCAAAAAAGCCCAATTCCTTGCACCACATGAGATGCGTCACATCTTGCACAAGTGCTTGGAAGCAGGAAATGATAAGCTGATTTTGTGTGAGCGTGGCTCAGCTTTTGGTTATAACAATCTTGTCGTGGATATGCTGGGCTTTGATAGCATGAAAGCCATGGATGTGCCGGTGTTCTTTGATGTCACGCATGCGCTCCAGCAACCTGGTGGTCGTGCAGATTCTGCGGGCGGTCGTCGTGCGCAGATCACCACCTTGGCACGTGCAGGCATGGCGACTGGCTTAGCGGGTCTGTTCCTTGAGGCTCATCCAGATCCAGAAAAAGCCAAGTGCGATGGTCCTTGTGCCTTGCGTTTGTCTCAGCTTGAACCGTTCTTGGCACAGTTGAAGCAGCTTGATGATCTGGTCAAAGGTTTTGCGGTGCTTGACACCCATTAATGAAATGTTGTGATGAACCCAGTCCGTTGACTGGGTTTTTCGTTCTCATATTTTAATCTGCTGTATGTTGATTTGTATTGTGGTTGTTGACCTGATAAAGGAGTGGTAAATGAGCCAAATCGCCGATATTCGCGCCCGTGAAATTTTAGATTCACGCGGTAACCCAACCATCGAAGCTGATGTGATTTTGGCGTCGGGTGTGATGGGTCGTGCCTGTGCGCCAAGTGGTGCATCAACGGGTTCGCGTGAAGCACTGGAGTTGCGTGATGGTGACAAAGCTCGTTACTTGGGCAAAGGTGTACGTCAAGCGGTGCAGAACGTCAATAGCGATATTCGTGACTTGTTGCTCGGAATGGATGTCCGTGAGCAAAAAGCCATTGATGATAAAATGATTGCATTTGATGCGACTGAAAACAAATCCAAACTCGGCGCGAACGCGATGCTGGCAGTGTCTTTGGCTGCTGCGCGTGCTGCTGCGACTGAGCAAAAGATTCCGTTGTACCAGTACATCGCAAATCTGCGCAATCAAAGCATCCTGACCATGCCTGTGCCGATGATGAATATCATTAACGGCGGCGCACATGCGGATAATACCGTAGATATTCAGGAGTTTATGATTGAGCCTGTCGGCTTTACTAGCTTCAGCGAAGCGCTGCGTGCGGGAACAGAGATTTTTCACAGCTTGAAGTTAGTGCTGAAAAAACAAGGTTTAAACACTGCTGTCGGTGATGAAGGTGGCTTTGCGCCGAACCTACGCTCAAATGAAGAAGCGATCACCGTGATTTTGCAGGCGATTGAGCAAACTGGCTATAAAGCGGGCAGTGATATTATGCTGGCGCTGGATTGTGCATCGAGTGAGTTTTATAAAAATGGTCAGTACGTGCTGGCTGGTGAAGGCAATAAAGCCTTTAGCAGCGAAGGTTTTGCCGATTATCTGGCTGGTCTAGTGCGTCAATATCCGATCATTTCGATTGAAGATGGTTTGGATGAATCAGATTGGGATGGTTGGAGCTACCTGACCAAAATCTTGGGCGACAAAATCCAATTGGTCGGCGATGATTTGTTTGTCACCAATCCTGCGATTTTGCAACGTGGTATCAATGAAAAAGTTGGTAACTCGATTCTGATTAAATTCAATCAGATTGGTACGCTGACTGAGACATTGGATGCGATTTATCTGGCTAAAGCCAATGGCTACACCACAGTGATTTCACATCGTTCAGGTGAAACGGAAGATTCGACGATTGCTGATTTGGCCGTCGGTACAGCAGCAGGTCAGATCAAGACAGGGTCACTGTGCCGTTCGGATCGGGTGGCCAAGTACAACCAACTGTTGCGCATCGAAGAAATGGCGGATGCAATGTATCGTGGTCGTGCTGAATTCAAAGGTCTGAACTAAGATGTTCAATACCCTGTCTGGACGGATCGTGTTTGGGCTGGGTCTGGTTGTGATCGCTGCGCTACAGTTTCAACTGTGGTTCGGCGAGAGCGGCTATCAAGACCGTCAGGAGCTGATGCTCCGAGTAGACGCACAACAACAAGAAAACCAGCAGTTGGCGGAGCGCAATCGTGTATTGCGCGCTGAGGTTAATGATTTAAAAAATGGCTTGGAGGCTGTGGAAGAGCATGCACGCTTGGATTTGGGGCTGATCAAGCCAAATGAAACCTTCGTACAAATGAGTACATTACCGCCACCTACCTCTCTAAATGAGCCTTCGATGGCATCGGAGCAACCATGACACGTTATTGGGCGATTGTGCCTGCGGCAGGTCGTGGTCGGCGTTTTGGGGGCGAAACACCAAAGCAATATTTGATGCTGCAAACACAGACCGTGATGCAGCATAGTCTTAATCGACTGTGTCAGGGGCTCCCGCTGGCAGCTTGCATTGTCCCAATTAGTGCCGATGATCAGTTGGCTGAGCAACTCGAGTATCAATATGCCGCACACATTCGCTTTGTCGCTGGTGGGACGGAGCGGATGGATTCGGTGTGGGCAGGGATGCAAGCCTTGCAAGGTCAAGCTGATGAGATGGATTGGGTGCTGGTGCATGATGTGGCTCGTCCGTGCATTGCATTGAGTAGCTTAAAACAGTTGCTAATCGAACTGGCCGATGATCCAGTCGGGGGGCTGTTGGCAGTGCCTGTGCGAGATACGTTGAAGCGTGCACAGGCAGGGCGTGTGGCATGTACAGTTTCGCGTGAGGCGTTGTGGCAAGGCCAAACCCCACAAATGTTTCGATACGGTGTACTATATGCTGCACTACAATCAGCGATCCAATCTGGACAGCTTGTGACGGATGAGGCCAGCGCGGTCGAATTGGCAGGTCATTCGGTGCGCTTAGTTGAAGGACGTAGCGATAATATTAAAATTACCTATCCCGATGATTTGCCATTGGCAGCGGCGATTCTAGTTGCACAAGCTGCTGAATAATGTGCAAGCAAAAACACTGATCATTTGTCCACTGTACTCAGAATTCGCGCTATAGTTTTGGCCTGTTAAGAGGCTTCGAGCAACCATCATGCTAAAAGGCAGTTGTTTATGTGGCGCTGTGCGCTATCAGTATCATTCAAATATTACCGAAATTATCGCCTGTCATTGTTTGGAGTGCCGTAAAGCACAGGGTACACCTTTTGTGACCAATGCACCGATTATGGCGGAGCATTTCGAGCTGTTGGCGGGGCATTCGAGCCTCAAAAGCTATGAGTCTAGTACAGGTAAGCATCGCGTATTCTGTGGAGAGTGCGGCAGTCCAATCTATAGTCGCCTAGACAAGCTGCCTAATGTGCTCCGATTACGGGTGGGTACGTTAGAAACCCCGCTACCATTGCCACGTGAAGGGGTGGATAGTCATATTTTTGTCGGTGATAAAGCGAACTGGTGGCAAATTAACGATGGTGCACCGCAATATAAATACTGGAAAAGCTGATGAGTCTTTTTGATTTACGCATTGGTCAAGGGATAGATGTACATGCTTTTGGTGAGGGTGATTTTGTTACCCTAGCAGGAGTTCAGATTCCACATACACACGGTTTGGTCGCGCATTCAGATGGTGATGTGCTGTTGCATGCCTTATCGGATGCACTACTGGGCGCATTGGCGTTGGGCGATATTGGTCGGCATTTTCCAGATACGGATGCCCGTTACAAGGGGGCGGATAGTCGGGTGCTGTTGCGGCGTGTGTATCAGTTGGTACAGGCACACGGCTATGCTTTGGTCAATGCCGATATTACCGTAGCTTGTGAGCGTCCAAAACTTGCACCGTACAATCTGCCCATGCGCCAAACCATTGCTGCTGATTTGGCTGTGTCGATTGATCGAATCAGTGTCAAAGCCACCACGACCGAAAAGCTCGGCTTTACGGGTCGGCAAGAGGGAATTTTGGTCAGTGCGGTGGTCTTGCTGGGTAAAGTTGCGGTTGATGGTTAGCTGTCTGGGTCTGCCAAAAACTGCATTTCTGGCGTTGGACAGGTTTGAGTAGCACAACCGATCAGAAGTGTCGATGACGTATAAACCAAACCATTTGATGTACGTTGATATTGTTGCTGTTCAGGTTTTATCCCCACAGCGAACGGATGTAATCCGCGCTACACTATCGCCTATTCTGATTTTTATAGATGGTAACCATGACTGAATCAATGCTTCCAACGTCCAATGCGGCTTTATTCCATGCGGCCAGCCAGCATATCCCTGGTGGGGTGAACTCACCCGTGCGTGCCTTTAAAGGCGTGGGTGGTACGCCCATATTTGTGACCAAGGCGCAAGGGGCGTATTTGTTTGATGCATCGGGCAAGCGCTATATCGACTATATCGGCTCATGGGGGCCGATGATTTTGGGGCATGCCCATCCAGACGTCATCCAAGCGGTACAAGCGGCAGCAGCAGATGGTTTGAGTTTTGGTGCGCCAACGCCATCTGAAACCACCGTTGCGGATCGAATTTGCCAGTTGATGCCGTCAATGGACATGGTGCGGATGACCAGTTCAGGTACGGAGGCCTGTATGAGTGCCATTCGTCTGGCACGTGGCTATACCGGCCGCAATAAAATTATCAAGTTTGAGGGTTGCTATCACGGTCACGCCGATTCGCTGTTGGTCAAAGCAGGTTCAGGCATGTTGACGCTGGGCGTGCCGACATCGCTCGGTGTGCCCAAAGATCTGGCACAGCATACGTTGACGTTGCCGTTTAATGATATTGATGCGGTCAAAGCCTGTTTTGCGGAGTATGCAGATCAGATTGCTTGTGTGATTGTTGAGCCAGTGGCGGGCAATATGAATTTAGTATTGCCGATTAAGGGGTTTCTTGAAACCTTGCGAGAGCAGTGTACGGCGGCGGGTACAGTATTGATTTTTGATGAAGTGATGACAGGGTTTCGGGTCGCATTAGGTGGCGCACAAGCGCACTACGGCATCACGCCTGATCTTACGACACTGGGCAAAATCATCGGCGCAGGTTTGCCCGTTGGGGCGTTTGGCGGCAAACGCGACATCATGCAGTGCATCGCGCCACTCGGTGGTGTGTATCAGGCAGGGACACTGTCGGGTAATCCGCTGGCCATGCGCGCGGGCATCGCGATGTTAAACCTGATCAGCCAAGATGGATTTTATGCAGGCTTGACGGCAAAACTACAGTATCTGTTGGGTAGCCTAAAAGCATTAGCAGACGACATTGGCATTGCTTTACAGGTGCAGCACGTCGGTGGGATGTTCGGCATTTATTTTACGGATCGTGCCGATTTGTCCAGTTATGAGGCGATGACACAGTGCGACATGGCTGCCTTTCGAGAGTTTTTTCATGGCATGTTAAAGCGCGGGGTATATCTGGCACCTTCTGCATTTGAGGCGGGTTTTATCTCAAGTGCGCATAGTCAGGCGGATCTGGATGAGACACTTGAAGCTGCCAGTGAAACGCTACGGGAAATGAAAGCAGGTATCCCGCAGTTTGTGGCGGATTGACGCTGAGTTAAGGCATGCTTAACGTGGCTGTACGGCAGTTTGTGCAGCCATTTGTTCGAAGGCAGGCAGGCGTAGTTGTTCTTGCTCAGTGAAGCCTTGTTGGCGGCGCAAGCTCAATACCATGACTTGTTTTTGCTCGACACTCCACTGTGGATTGCGCATAATTTTGGCATGCTCCTGTAGATAGTGATCCACACGGGTTTGCCATGTGGCACGCGATTGATCCAGTTGCTCCAGCCGTTGTGTAGCTGCTTCCCCGACCAAATTTAACCGGATTTGGCGCAATTCTTCTGCTGATCCCTTGCGTGATTTCCATTGTTCCGTGAGGTCTTGTAGATTTTGATATTGGGCATGTATCTGGATGGATTCTCGCAGAGACTCGGGGAGTTGTTGTAAGAGTGCCGCCGTCTGTTTGGCTTTTTCGGCTTCGGAAAGCTGTGAGTTGCGGGCGATTTGTAGTGATTGCAAGGCATATTGATCGTACGCATCTTCATCGCCAAAAAATGCCTGAATCGTTTCGGTATTAAAATACTGTTGGCGCAGACGTTGTTCTTCAGATTTTTGCTTGGTGATGGCATTGATATCGATTTGGTCAGCCGATTTGCCGCCAGTTTCAGGGATCTGTCGAATGGCCTCTCGGTAGGCAAGATACTGCTGAAATACTTGAATGGCTTGGCTTTGTGCAGGTTCAGGTACACGATGCTGAATATAGGCAATCACGCGTGCTTGAATGGTATGTAGAGACTCCTCTCCAATAGTGCTTAAAAAATAATCGAACAAATCGCGTAAGCGGCGTGTGACCACTAATTGACGCTGCTGATCAATGATGATTTCACCATCGACCTCTGTGCCGTGCAAAGAAGCAGGCAATTGCTCTAAGCCTGTTTGAAAGCGCGCCTGTGGTGCGTCTTCGACTGGATCGACTGTTATACCTGCTGATGTAGCGGCGATGCTAGGCGTTGGTACAGCAGTGACGGCTGGATTGGTCTTTGTCTGTTGAGATTCGCTTGGTTTGAGCATGATGAGGAGGGTCAAGATCACAATCACGATCCCTATGAACGCTACCAACGAACGCGTTATCGACATGATGAGCTTCCTTTTCAAGAGGCTTGGCCTGACAAAACAGGCCAAGCGCATTACAAGTTACAGTCCTACATTTTTGAGACGATTGGCATGTTGTCGATAGATTGTTTTTGGGTTGGTTTCAAAGATACTAACCAGACCAAATAAGTGATTAATTTGATCAACATGGTTGAGACGATAGTTGTCTCGAATCACATGTCCAAATCGACTACTACAGCGCCCAACTAAGCCGTCATTGGCTTCTCCCATAAAGGCGAGATTGGTTGCGGCGAGTACAGTATCTGAAACATCCAATGGGTTGGTAAAGATGCGCGTTCCGCTCCAAGAATAGAGGCGGATACCATTGACTTGGGTCTGACCTGAGCCGCATGAGGTAGTTGGCAGCCCAAGAGGGAATCTCTGGTTAAATTGAGCCGAACCTGCTGTGGTGATCGAGTTGATGCCAGCCAATGCGTTTTGCGGGTATTCACCGCCACTGCCAGAAACAAGATTAACGAACACTCCCCACCCATTGGCAACGCTTGTAACGAGAGGAGACAGTACCGTTGTCACAGGTGCTTCAAGTGTTGTTTTGATCAGATTAGCAACAGGTGTGCCTTGATGCGGTGATCCAATAGTGGTGACCGATGCGACATATTGTGGTGCGACACCGAGAACGTAGCGAATGGACTGTCCACCATGGCTTTGACCAATCAAATTCACTTTCTGTTGTGGTGCAAGAGAGACGATTTCTTCTACTTGTTGCAATAGTTGTTCGCCACGTATGTCTGAGGTTTCAAAGGCGGATACTTTGGTGTTGTATACGGTTGCACCCTGTTGGATAAGATCTTCTGGGATAGCATAAAAGCTGCTGATTGAGCCAACACTGCTAAATCCTGCCATACCATGCGCCAGTACCAAGGGGTATTTCGTTTTAGCGTACGTTGAGTGCATCGTGGCATGGCCTGCAAGTACACAGCCACGATCGGTTGCACAGTTATAGTATTGGGCAGCGGCTGATGCCTGAAGCGAGAGTAGTGATGTGGTGGTGATGAGCATGATGCGTTGTTTCATATTCTAAAGTCCTCAACGGGGCGTTTTTGGTTTAAAGCTTTTTAGACAACGGTCTAAAAAGCGCAATCTATAGTGTCCCGTTTGAGTCAGCAAGCAAGTGTCGTGTCGGTGGTCTGTTCAATCATACGGATCATCTGTTTTGAAAAGCACGCCTAGCCGAAACTAAGCGTGAGTGGTATTGCCTTATAGGTTAGCGTTTTTCAGGCGATTGGCATGTTGCCGAAAGACAGACTTTGGATTGGTTTCAAATAAACTCACCAACCCGAACAAATGATTCACTTCATCTAAGTGGTTCATGCGATAGTTATCCCGAATGACCTGTCCAAATCGACTGCTACAGCGCCCAACTAAACCATCATTCGCCTCTCCTAAAAATGCCAGACTGGTGGCTAGCATTGCAGCATCGGAGGCATCAACAAAGTTGGTCAACGTACCAGTACCACTCCATGAATAGAGTTTGATCCCGTTGATATCTGTCTGACCTGTGCCACATGCGGTGTCGGGTAATCCAGCAGGAAAGTTTTGATTAAACGCTGCTGAACCTGCTGTCGTCAGTGAGACCAAACCTGCCAGCGAATCTTGACCGTAGTCACCTCCACCAGAAGCAAGGCTGGTCAGTAGTCCCAAGCCATTCACCACACTGGCAACCAAGGGTGCAAGTGCTGAAGTTACGGGAGCATCAGCCAGAGTGCTGACCAAGTCGGCAACAGGTGTACCCTTGTGCGGTGATCCGAGTGCCGTCACTGAGGCCACATATTGTGGTGCTGTCCCCAGTATATAGCGAACGGATTGTCCACCATGACTGTGACCAATCAGATTCACCTTGCCTGTAGGCGTCAATGTGGAGATCAACTCAACCTGTTGTAATAATTGTTCGCCGCGTACCTCTGAGGACTCAAAAGACGACACTTTGGTGCTATATACCGTTGCACCATTCTTTGTCAGATCTTCAGGGATACCATACCAGCTACTGATTGGGCCGATGCTATTAAATGCAGCCATTCCATGTGCCAGTACGATAGGGTGTTTGGTTTTGGCGTAGTTCGAGTTGGTATTGATATTGCCTGCAACCACACAACCACTATCGGTTGCACAGTTATAGTATTGCGCTGCTGATGCGGAGAGAGACAGCAACGTCCCTGCCGCGATGATGATTATGCCTTTCATGCTTTCAACTCCTCACGAGTATTTTTGTTTAACCGATGCATACAGACACCAAGACTGGCCATGCTGTGGCGTGACGCATCCTTGCTGTCTGATTTTGACAATCTATATTGTCTGATTTGTGAGGACAAGTGTATAGCAATGTTAATCATCGGGCTAACTGTGCATGATCAGCCAAAAAAGTTTGAGATGGCTTTATAGGTTGGCGTTTCTTAGGCGGTTGGCATGTTGTCGATATACTGTTTTGGGGTTGGTTTCAAAGAGATTGACCAAGCCAAAGACTTGATTGACCAGATCGCCATGATTCATGGCATAGTTATCCCGAATCACTTGACCAAAACGATTGCTACAGCGACCCACCATGCCATCGCTGGCCTCACCCATAAAAACCACCGAGCTGGCCACGAACAACGATTCCAGCGGATCAAATGCATGGGTAAAGGGACGTGTTCCACCCCACGAATACAGTTTAATACCTTGCGTTTGTGTGATGCCATTACCACAGGCGCTGGTGGGTACACCCGCTGGAAAGCGCTGATTAAAGCGTGCTGATCCCGCGAGACTTAATGTATCTAATGCACCGAGGGCGTTCTGGTTATAGCCACCGCCGCCTGATAGGCCACTGATCAGATAGCCTGCTGCATTGACCAAGGCTGAGGCGGTGATTTCGAGCAAGCCTGTTGGCTCATTGTTGGCGAGTTTTAATACGGTTTCGGCGACTTTAGAGCCTTTGTGTGGTGTGCCAACGCTGGTGACAGAAGCGATCAATTGTGGGGCAACTCCTGCCACATAACGTGAGTCCAATCCACCTTG
>JAYXXU010000342.1:0-1570 GCA_036019135.1 Pseudomonadota bacterium
AGTGCCAGCCATCAAGTCTGACCATTCAACCAATTTGTGCCGCTTTTCGTATGGGAAATCAAATAATGTTGCCAACATACGGGCTGTCAGCTCAATCGAAACATTCTGCACCCAATCAAACGGCTGATCCGTTGGCAACTGATCCAAAACCTCTTGCACGCGTAGCCGAATCAAACCCTCTAGCTCTTTGAGATTTTTTGGTGCGACTACATCCTGTACGGCCTGCCGCTGCACATCGTGCTTGGGTGGGTCCATTGCAATAAACATTTCAGCATCTAACCCAGGAGGGGTGTTGCCAATCGCGATCACAGGTTCAGCTGAAAAAATCTCATGATTTTTATCGACATAGACAATATCATCGTAACGCGTGACCGACCAAAATGCCCCAAACGGACTGTTGGCTTGATAATGTACCGGTGCTTCATCACGCAGCCGCTTAAAGTAAGACTGCCATTTTTTTTGCTTGTATAAAAATGGGTTGCTAACATCAATCTCAGCAAGTGCCAGTGTTGCAACTTCTGGAATCGGTTGCTCGATAAATGCAGGAAATTCTTGCACGTTAAACACACGGAATTTGGCTTTTTGCATCCACTGAATGCCGCGAACCTGCGTGTGCAATGGGACAAAACGGGTCACTTGACCATGCAAAAACTGCTTGCCCGTTTGAAACTGCTCATTAGACTTGACTTTATCCGTAACCGTGGTTGCTACGTCTGCAGCGGTGCTGGTGACAGTTTGGGTTATTTTCTCAAAAATTTCTGCGACTGAGTTCATGATGGTCTCCTGACTGAGCATCGTTGACGAGGTGTGTTTGTTAAGGCGGTTGATCCGCTGGGTTACAGCTGACGTGTTACATCTGAAACTCAGGCAGATGTACCGTCATGCCATCCATTGCATCGGTCACTTGGATACAACACGCCAAACGTGAGGTGGCAGCACGCTCTGGGGTCATTTCCAACATCTGCTGCTCATTCGCTTGTGCCGTACCCGCAACATCCGACCACTCAGCACTGACAATCACGTGGCAGGTACCACAGGCGCATTCGCCACCGCAATCCCCATCAATTCCGGCAACACCGTTTTCAACCGCCAACTGCATTAGTGACTTACCCGCTTCGATTGCAACGCTGGTTTGTGCACCATCGTGGGCAATAAATGTAATTTGGCTCATGGCTACGACTCCGATTTGGCTTAATTTCACTGTTCAAGCTCAAGATTACGCACTCTCTGCGGTTCTGTAGAGGTTATTATTTGACAAATAGAGGTCATAAAAAGACAATATTACCTCGTCAGCCAATAAAGCATATTCCATGTATCAGACTCACTCAGGCAAAGAACCCGCGATCATTCCGTGTAGCTATACCCGTTTGATCGGTCGAGAACTGGACTTACAAGCGCGCGATCTGCCGAAATTATTAAAATTCACTGCGCTGACCACTGAGCAACTGATGCGTGATGACACCATGATCACGGCCAGCCAACAGATTCAAATCTTACAAAATAGCTTGGAGTTGTCCGCATCCGATCAGTTTGGCTTGCGTTTAGGGCAGCGGCTCACGCCGTCAACACA